>JBDLIT010000078.1:0-19383 GCA_039714735.1 Pseudomonadota bacterium | reverse complement strand
CCAGCACCTGCGTGACAGTTCAAACAGGCTTTACGGGTGGTGGCATGGACTGTCCGGGCGGCCTCATGACGGGAGATCATCAATGCTGAGCCAGCTAAAAGACTCTCTTCGTCTGCAGGTTCGAAGAGAAAATCCAGGGTTATAGGATCGACCATTGGAATACCATTTATGCCAATCTGTACGATCGGGGCAGCTGTAGGGTCAGGTTTGCCGTCTGCACCAAAGGCTACTATGTTTAGGGGTTCGAATTCACCGGTCGGAAAGCGCTTATAGATCTCCTGATGACACATCATGCAGTCGATATTACTTAGTTCTTCAGTTCGCGCCGGCTCCACCATGGGCAGTACGGGTTTCGGGAAACGTCCATTTCCGACATGGCATCCAGCGCAAGTGAATCTCGGAGAGTTTTCGTGGGAACCACAATAGGTATTGATACCAATCGCCCCATTACCTCTCTCACCAGCCAGGCCGTCAGGATTATCCGGTGAGCTGACATCGTTTGTCAGGTTAATCGCGGCGCCAGTCTGCTGGTAGTGAACCGAACCATGCATATCAACGGCCTGAGAATCGTGACAGGCCACACAGGTCGATGGCCCTTCATACACAGTGATAGTCGCATGGGCCTCTGCAGCAGTCGTTGGGAAGGGATTTACGATGATTTGAATCGTATCCGGGTTACTACTCATTCCCAGATCATCGGTGAGCACCAGGGTAAACAGGTATGTGCCTACACCCAGGGAAATCGTGGGTGAAACAACATCGGCTGGATCGGGCGTGCCGGTCCAAGTGTAACTGGCTATAGCGCCATCGGGATCGAAAGAGCCACTACCATCGAGGATGACATCGATACTGGATTGGCCGATTGCCAGGGTAACTGATTGGTCCGGACCGGCATTTGCGGTGGGCGCTGCATTTGCTGGGGTTGGATCGTTGATGGTCGCGGTAGTGGTATCCGTCCCAGTCGCACCGTCATTGTCGGTTATGGTCAAACTCACCGAATAGTTACCGGCTGTCGCATAGGTATGACTGGGGTTGGCATTGTTGCTGCCACCACCGTCACCAAAGTTCCAGCTGTAGGCGGCAATGGCGCCGTCAGAATCACTGGAGCCGGCGCTGCTGAAGTTGACTGCAGCTCCGCTGGTACCGCTGTACGGACCGTTCGCATTGGCCGTCGGCGCTACATTGACCGGGGGTGGAGGCGGATTCGTATCGTCTTTGGGTGCGCAATCGCTGGGGGCGTTCTTGACATCCCACTCGGCCATCTGCCCGTCTGACTGGGTAGCCAGTACACGACAGGGAACGGGGGATGGGCGTATGGCCTTCACCTTCCAATCGTCGTCCTGTCCAAAGACCTGACTGGTATCAAAGGCGTTGACCACAGTCACTCTAAGGTTACCAGCTCCCTTACCCTCGACTATCAGTTCCTGATCGCCGGCCTTCCATTCAGCCTTTTTGATAACAAAGTTATTTTCGTCGTTATCATCGGCCCCAGCTACCCCTGTTGTAGCTAATGCAAACAGAATCGCGGCAAACGCGATAAGAAAACGCTTCGACCAGAAAATACTATCAGGCCTTACCGGTTTATCGGTCTCACAGGTAGAACATATCATTATTAGCCCCTACTCGATCATCTGCCCGTCATACGCACTATATGCCGGGCATCGCGTGGTATAAAAAAATCACTGTAATCCATGAGGGTGATCTATATGACTGCCAGAGGCAGTTTTGAGTACCTGGCGTATCGGTCAGCCGTCAACAATTGGTGCATCAAAGTTTTCACGACAGCTTGCGCCGGGCACCCTGCAACTTTTCGATAAAGTCACAAACCCGAGTAATTTTTTTTCCTGAAATAGAGCGGATCGCGGGATTCCAGTCCCCCCTTAGCCCGAAATGCACGCCGTCGTTAATACTGATACTGGGCGAGTGGGCTATATGCACAGATCGTAGAATAAACTCACAACCGTAAAATAATTGTGATAAATATCCCAAATTAGTACTTTAGACCTAGATCTTGCGTGGGAATTGGATTTCTTCCAGGACTCTCTTTTCAAACGCGAATACAAGCCAAGAATGACTTATCAATGAGTACTCAGATGGAGGCTGCCGGACTCTGATCCGTCAGCCAATAGAAGCGGTAAGGCGGTATGACCAGCTGCTCCTTGAACAGGGCGGGGGTTTCGCCACTGGCCAGATCCTGTGGCTTGCCGTACTGAAATAATCCCCGATTCCCCAGATTGCTCAGGTTGAGAAACTGCGGTTTGGCATCGAAGTTTGCCACCACCACTACGGCTTCTCTTGATCTTTCAGGATGACTGCGTATGAAGACAAACAGATGTTCGTTGTCCACCGTCAACAACTCCCTGTTGTTAAAATCAGCGAAGGCGGGGATCGTCTTGCGTACACCTATCAGCCGCTTCAATCCATCGAAGATGCGTTGTTCCACCGAGCCGTGCTGATGACGCATCTCGGCCTTTTCCCAGTCGAGTCTTGGCCGGTGCATCCAGCGGTTGTCTCCCGCCTTGTTTTCATCCTGCATAAAACTGCAATCATTGAGCGTACCAATTTCATCGCCATAGTAAAGCAAGGGGATACCGCCGAATGAGAGGATCATGCCGTGCAGCAGCAGGATCACTTTCACTGCACGATTGATGGCCTCGTCATCGTGTTCATCGATGGCGGCCTCAAGACCAACCAGTGAAGCCAGGGAACCGGAAATACGAGCGTCACCGGTCTTGCCGTTGCGCCCGAATGGTTGCCCCCGAGCCTCTGAGTCCGCATAGATTCCAGTGAAGTAATCCAGCAGGAAACGCCGGTGTGAGACCGGTTCATAACCGGAACGCACAATATCGGCATCATCGAACCCCAGACCGATATCGTCATGACAGCGGATATAGTTGAGCCAGGTGGCGCGATCGAGTTTGTTCGGCAGACTCAGAATGCCCTGGTTGAGCAACTTGGCGTTCTTGGTGGCGACCGAATTCCACAGTAGGGCCATGAAGGTAGCGTTATAGGCGATCTCGCACTCCTTGGCGATCACTGCATCCTCACCGAAGTATTTAATGATCTCGGAGGGTGCGACGATCGCCTCGGCAATGAACAATACTCCGGGAGCGGTGACCTGACAGCAGTCTTTCATCATCTGCAGAATCAGGTGGGCCTCCCTCTGGTTCTGGCAATTGGTGCCGATCTTTTTCCATAGAAAGGCCACCGCATCCAGACGCACGATATCCGCACCCCGGTTGGCCCAGTAGAGAATCACATCGACCATCTCGATAAATACACTGGGATTGCTGTAGTTCAGGTCCCACTGGTAGCTGTTGAAGACGGTCATCACCCACTGGCCCATGACCTCATCCCAGGTGAAATTGCCTGGTGAGGTTTCGGGAAAGATTTCCGGCATGGTCTCTTCGAACATGTCGGGAACATCCCGGTCGGGGAAGATGTAAAAGTAGTCCTGGTATTTCTGCTCTCCCTTACGGGCCTTTTGCACCCACTCGTGTTCGTTCGAGGTGTGGTTGACCACTACATCCAGGACCAGCAGCATCCTCCTTTTGCGCATAGAGTTTACCAGTTCATCCAACTCTTCCAGGCTGCCCGCTCTTGGATCGATATCCAAAAAATCGCTGACTGCATAACCACCGTCACTGGCCCCTTCCGGACAGACCATCATGGGCATGACATGCACCATGTTGACACCGAGTTCCTGCAGGTAGGGAATACGTTCCTTCAGTCCTTTCAAACTGCCGGCAAAACCGTCGGCATACAGCGCCATTCCCACCCACTCCTGACTGAGAAACCAGTTGTGGTCCTGCTCCCTGGCCATATCACTCTGTTCAAGTTCCTCTGAGCGCTCGATGTAACGGCTCGCCATTACCTCTACGAGCTTGATGATCTGCTGCTTGAAATCAGTCCTATGACCGTAGAGATGGTAGAAGAGTGAATGAATGACGTAGAAATTGGCGCCGAGACGGGTATAGAAATGGCGCAGGTTGCGGCGACGAATTTCAGGTTTCAGTTCGTCGAGAATCTCGTTCAGTAATGAGTGGGATACCTGCTCATACATGGTTATTCGTGCTTAGAGGATAGCTGCCACTGTTCAATCAATTTTGTATAGACGGCAGGATCTCTGATTGTCGCACCCCGCTGGCCAACCAACAGAGAGGCAAACGCTTGTGCCCATTGCATCATCAGACCAGCTGGCCAGTTCTGCAACAGGCCGAGGATACAGACAGCGGCAAAGGCATCCCCAGCTCCCACTGTATCGACCACCTCAATGGCCGGGCTGGGAGTTGTTTCGAACAGATTGCCATGCTCATCGAGCAGGAAGGCGCCTTGCTCTCCACGTGTCACGATGACCCAGGTGAGATCGTGGTTCTGCATCAACCTCTGGGCTTTTTCATGCAGGCCGCCTGTTTCAACCACCAGCCTCTCCAGCTCATCGTCGTTGATCTTCACCCACTGGGCGCGATCAAGCAGTTTGGCCATCTGATCTTTGTCCCACCAGGGTGGCCTGAGATTGACATCCAGAAAGATCGGCGCAGGATGCTGATGTAAGAGCTTCTCAAGTGAGGTGGCGGATTCCGGCAACCTGAGTCCAAGGCTGCCATGATAGATGAGCGCTGCCTGCATGGGTGGCAAGGCATCGGCGTGGATGTGGTCGAAGGCCCTGTCCGCTATGATATCGAAGCTGGGTTGTCCCGCAGCCAGGGTAACCCTGACTTCACCCGTGTGATGCGCAGAGTCCTGCTGCAGGCCCGCCGTCCTCATACCCCAATGCTGCATGGTATCGCGGATTTGACGGCCCATGGGGTCATCCCCCACCCGGCTGATAAAGAGCGGGGCACAACCAAATGCCTGCAGATGCCAGGCTACATTGAACGGGGCGCCGCCAAGCACCCTGCTGCCATCCTCGAAACAGTCGAACAGCACCTCGCCAAACAGAATCGGCGCCGGTTCCTGCACAGTCTTAGTGTTCACAGATTCGGAATTACCACATTCAGTCATCTAACAGACCCATTCCCGCGGGCTCATCAACGCTCCAGATAAGGCTGGTTTGTGGCGACTCCGGCTGTGAGCCATTTGGCAACAGGGTACGGTCCAAATCGGTACATAACAGGAGGTTGAAATCCATCATGTTCCGGCCTTGTCTAGCGGCACATGACAGCTTTGGAAAAAGTCGTAATACTCAAGCGCCTCAAGAATACCCCCTGCCCCTGGAGCCTTGGCAAAATAGATCCGATCGACATCCTCGAGTTGGGATAGCTCTTCATGGTGCCGGTTACCCACCACGACCGCCAGGGTATTGCCACGCATCATGTCCTCATCCGCGCCTGATCCTCCCGCCACCAGGATATGGTCGAGAGGAACATCCCACCTTGCCGCCATATAACGCAGGGCCAGACCCTTTGAGGCGCGTATCGGCAATATATCCAGAAACTGTCCAAATGAGAGCGTGACATTGACTGACTGCTCTTCCTGATGCAGCAACTGATTAATCTCTTCCAGAGAAGGCGCCTTTTCCGGATCGATATAGTAGCTGATCTTGAAGCGGCTCTGCTCGGTCTTTGGTTGTTTCAACAAGCCCGGCAGCGAGTCAAGTACACGCCTGACCACTTGTGGCGTCCACTGCTTTTCGATATGCCGGGTCCAGGAGGTATCCTCAGTCAGCTTGGGTGCATAA
Organism: Pseudomonadota bacterium; assembly: GCA_039714735.1. Lineage (GTDB taxonomy): Bacteria > Pseudomonadota > Gammaproteobacteria > Chromatiales > Chromatiaceae > JASJBU01. The sequence continues at coordinate 13,703 of JBDLIT010000078.1, read as the reverse complement.
TGGATCTCAGTACCACCACTGGTGATGAGTATGTCGGGTTCCGGAATGCCGTGTTTCTTCATGATCTTGAGTGCAGAGTCGAGACGTCGTCCGGTGGCGATACCAAAAGAGGCACACTTCCGGTTGTCCCGAATCACCCGAATCAATTCCGGCAAAGAATCCGTATTCCCAAGCAGGTTCTGATCCAAATCGGTAAAGATTGCCCGATCGTGATAGAGCATTGCCCGACGTGTTCTTGGTGGGCGCACCAACGGTTCTGAGGTGCGTTCCGCGATGGGCCGAACCATCTCCAGATAACGGCGGGCATGGGCCTCCCAGGAGTAGTATTCACGCACTCCTTTGAGACCTGCCGTAGAACGCTGCTGCCAGCTCTCCCAATCCAGCAATATCTCCCTGATCCCGCGGGCAATATCTTCGGTATCCAGGGGGTTCACCAGGACTCCGTTCTGACAGTTTTGAATGATGTCGCGGGGCCCTCCATCCTCTGTCGCAACGATCGGCAGACCACTGGCTGCGGCCTCGATCAGAGTCAGGCCGAAGGGTTCCGTCAACGCCGGGTTGACGAATACACCACCCGAAAATGCCGTCAGCCGATAGATCAGTGGCACATCATCAGCGCTATGGTGTTTTGGATAGGCTACCCGGCCATACAGATCATAGCGGTCTATCTGCTTGAGCAGATCTTCCAACACCTCCTGAGCGCCGATGTCGAGGTCAAGAATATCATCACGATTGCCTGCAACCACCACCAGGTTTGCCGCCTGCTGCAGGGAAGCATCCTCTCCATAGGCCGAGATCAGAGCAGTGATATTTTTACGCGCATCGGGACGGGAAAGGGCAAGAATGATCGGTTTTTCAGGTTCCCGTAGAAAACGTCCTATCTCACCAGCGATCTCCGTCTGCCACTCCATGCCCTCAGGCGGATAAAAACGGGTCAGGTCCGTGCCCGGTGGTATAACCCGCATCTGCTCCGGCTGGTAGTAGTCATAAAGTTCGTACTGTTCTTCTATCTCCTGGTTGGTGCTGGTGATCACACGTTCCGCCGAAGCCAAAGCCGTCTCTTCCGCCTCGATTCGGCGGGCCACGCTGTAGCGTTCTTCCACCTGACTGGCATCGAGCCCGGAGGCCAGCAGCCGACGGCGTTTAACCCGCCCGAGTGAGTGGCCCGTATAGATCAGCGGAATCCCCAAGACATGGGAAAGCCGACTGCCCACGTAACCTGCATCGGCATAGTGACTGTGAAAAAGATCCGGTTGTCGGGGTTGCTCATGCAGAAAATTGATGACGTTGTCGACGAAGGCATCCAGATGGTCCCACAATGCTTCTTTGGGTATGTAACCCTCCGGACCTGCATCGATGCGGATGATACGGGCGCCCTCGCCTAGCTCCTCGACTGGCGCGGCGTAATCCTCACTCACATCTGAATCTTCAATCCTGCGCGTCAGCAGATCTACCTGCGTCACTTCTGGCTGGGCAGCGAGGGCACGCGCCAACTCCACGACATATTTTGTCTGTCCACCCGTATCGGCATCACGCCCAAGTTCCAGATTGTCACCGCGAATCAATCCATGAATACTGATAAGACACAGATACAAACCCTGAGTAGTCGTTTTTGATACACTTTCTTCGCTCAAACTCTCTCCCCTGTTCAACACAATTCACAGTCATTATAGGCGGAGCAGTATTTTTATTCAGATCATCAATAACGACTACCCGCCCCGGGGAATTCTGCACCAACCTCCCGGCTTAGGAAAAACCTTGAATTCATAGCCTTAACAGACCACCAAGCAATCCGGAAAAGAGTCGATCGGTTCCCCGGGTTGCACCCGGGCTACATTTATCGGTAGTGCAGAATCGTGAAGGGACTTAATCCATGGTGTTATACCGGCGTAATTATCTACCTGGCGGGACCTTCTTTTTCACCGTCACTCTGCGCAACCGACGGCTGCGGTTGTTGACGGAACACCTGGACATGCTGCGGGAGGCATTCCGTGAGGTAAAGGCCGATAGGCCGTTTGAGATAGATGCTATCGTGATTCTGCCTGAGCACCTACACCTGATCTGGACCCTGCCGGAAGGTGATGCCGATTACTCAACCCGTTGGCGCCTGATCAAGGGCGGCTTTACCCGACGTCTGAAGGCGCGTGGCGTTAACTTTGTGCGCGATGCACGAGGTGAGCACGGGCTGTGGGCTCGTCGGTTCTGGGAGCATACCATCCGTGACGAGACCGACCTGCAACAGCATATCGATTACATCCATTTCAACCCGGTCAAGCACAGTCATGTCAGTCGACCAATCGATTGGCCACATTCCAGTCTGCGACGCTATGTAAGGAAGGGAATATTATCGAATAATTGGGGTAGCTCTGGCATTGATTTACCGGATAGCATCGGGCACGAATAGTAGCCTGGGTGAAGCGCAGCGTAACCCGGGAGGCCGGAGCACCGGTTCCCCGGGTTGCACCCGGGCTACGGGATCACCTCAGTGGCCATCTCACCCTCTTTGACCGAGGTCACTCCAAGATCACTGAGAATGCTGAATAGCGCCGGCACCACCAGCAAAACCAGCAGGGTGGTCATCAGCAGGCCGAAGATGATGCTGGTAGCCAGAGGCACCAGGATCTGGGCCTGCATGCTCTTCTCCAGCAGTAAAGGGGTCAGACCGGCGATGGTGGTTACCGAGGTCAGCAACACGGCGCGGAAGCGCTCCCGGCTGGCGAGTTTGGCCGCCTCCACGGTTGAGTACCCTTCCCGCACCCGCAGTTTGAGAAACTCCACCAGCAGGATCGAGTCATTGACCACGATACCGGCCAGGGAGGTAAAGCCGATCACGCTGGGCATGGTCAGGGGCAGCCCCATCAACAGGTGGCCCCAGATCACGCCGATCAGTGCCAGGGGAATGACCACCATCACCACCAGCGGTTCGGCATAGCTGCGAAACTGAAAGCTGAGCAGGACGAAGATCCCCACCAGACCAATCGCGAAACCACGCAGCATGGAGGCTCCGGTCTTGGCGGTATCCGCCGATTGGCCCTCGATGCCCGCCGAAACACTGGGATACTTTTCGAACAGCTTTGGCAGGAAATCCCGCTGCGTGTGCTTGACGATCTCCCGGGCATTGTTGAGCCGGGTATCGAGATCGCCGCTGACCGTTACCGTGCGCACCCCATCCACCCGCTGAATGCGGGAGTAACCTCGATCCTGCTGAATCGTCGCCACCGCGCTCAACGGCACCTGGTCTCCGCTGGGCGTGAAGATACGGAAGGCCTCCAGATCGGTCAGGCTGGCCCGATCCGCCGAGGCCAGGCGCACATCGATCTCATAGGACTCCGCATCCACCTGAATTTCGCTGGCGGTGGAGCCGTAGAAGGCCGCACGCAGTTGGCTTGCCACCATAGAGGCGTCCACCCCCAGAGCCAGGGCGCCCTCCCGAAGGCGCAGACGCAGCTCCGGCTTGCCGGGGCGCAGGTCGTCCGAGAGATCGATCACCCCCTGATAACGGGCGAGCCACTCCTGTAGCTCCAGGGAGGCCTGCTTCAGCTGCTCCAGCTTGGAGCCATAGAGGCGGATCTCCAGCGGGATACCGCCAGGCCCGATCACCGGCTCCTTGAAATTGAGCGCCAGCAGATCGGGGATCTCGCCCACCTTCTCACGCCAGCGGTTGATGATGTCATCCAACTTGCCGACCCGCTGTTCCGCGGTGATCAGATCGACGGTGACGGTCGCCACATGGGGGCCGTTCTCGTTGGCGTCCAGGTTGGTGTTGAAACGCACCTGAACATTCCTGACCAACGACTGACCCTCCTGCTGCAGCGGGCTGAATTCCTCATCGACCTGCTGCAACCCGCTGGTGATGCGTCCCACCACCGCCTCGGTGCGCCACAGAGGCGTACCCTGGGGCAACAGCAGTCGCGCCTCGATAATGTCCCCCTCGATATCGGGAAAGGACTGAAACTTGAGCTTGCCCCCCACCAACATGCCGACAGAAATCAGGAACAGCGCGATGATACCGCCGACGAACCAGTAGCGCTGGTGCACCGCTGCATCCACAATCTTGCCCAGTCCGTGATCCCGGAAGTGCACCAAACGGGCATCGAAGCGCTGACGAAAACGACTGCCCTCGCCTTCATGATTTTTCAGCGAATGGGCCAGATGATGGGGCAGGATCATGAAGGCCTCGATCAGGCTCACCGCCATGACCAGGATCAGCACCATGGGAATGAACTGCAACACCTTACCCATATGCCCGGAGAGGAACGCCAGCGGGCCAAACACCGAGATGGTCGTCAGGAAAGAGGCGATGACCCCGGGAGCGACCTGTTTGGTGCCGTCGATGGCGGCCCGGTAGGCATCCTTGCCCCGCCGCAGATGAGTGGCGATGTTCTCCGCGATGACGATGGCGTCATCCATCAACAGACCAATGGCGATCAGCAGGGCCACCATGGTAATCATGTTGATGGTCAGCCCCAGCAGGTTCATGCAGAACAGTGCGCCGAGAAAGGAGACCGGCAGCCCCATGGCCACCCAGAAGGCGAAGCGGCCCTGAAAGAAGAGCCACATCACCAGGAACACCAGCACCAGACCCTGGCCGCCATTTTTCAGCAGCAGGCTAAGGCGGTCCCGCACAATGGAGGAGCGGTCCTGGGTCAGGGTGAACTCGACACCTTGCGGTACTGTCGGTCTCAGCCCGTCGAGAAAACGGCTCACCGCATCCTTCACCACCAGGGTGTCCTGCTGTTTGGTCTTGATCACCTGCAGCAGCGCGGCGCGCTGGCCGTTGAACAGGGTCTTCTCCTCATCCAGTTCGAAGCGGTCGCTGATCCTGGCGATCTCACCAAGGCGGATCTCCGCCCCGGACTGGGCGCTGACCACGATCAGATCCGCAAGCTCCAGCGGGCTGCGCCGCAGATCGGTGAAGCGCACCAGCAGATCCCGTTCCGCCGTCTGCAGAGAGCCGGCCGGCAGATCGATGCCTTGCCGCGCTACCGCATTCGCCACATCCGACATACTCAGGCCATGTTCCCGCAAGGCGGCGGCGGAGACCTCGATACGCAGCTGGTGATCGGAAAAGCCGTTTATGTCCACCTGGGAGACTTGTGGGATACGTTGCATCCGCTCCTTGATCTGCTCCGCATAAGCCTTCAGGTCACGGGTGGACATGGGGCCGGTGATGGCGACCGCCACCACATTGGCGGTGCGTCCCAGCTCCTTGATGACGGGAATCTCAATCTGTTCCGGGAAGTTGTCGATCGCCTCGACCTCGGTCTTCACGTCATCCATAAAACGGGGCATATCGCCCTCTTCCACCATCTCCACCACAGCGGTAGCGACCCCCTCTCGGGCCACGCAGCGCATCTCCTCCACATCATTGATGCTGTCCACTGCATCCTCCAGCCGCTGACAGATCCCCTCCTCCACATCCTCGGCACTGGCGCCGGGATAGATCACCTGGATCTGCAACTCCTGGGCGGCGAAGTCCGGAAAGGTCTCTCGCTGCAAGCCCGGCAGGGCGGAGAACCCCAGCAGCGCCAGAAACAACATCAGCAGATTGCCGGCGGTGGGATGGCGAACAAAGAAACCGATCATGGCTGCGTGGCTCCTGCCGTGGCGAGTTGAATCAGCCGGACCCTGCCCTGCTCATCCTCCGTCGGCTTGAGCAGCATGCCGCTGATGGCTGGGATCAGATCTGACACCACCACCTGTTCACCCGCTTTCAACCCTTTGTCGACCACTACGAATTCGGGCTGGATCATGCCCACCTCCACCTCGCGCAGCTCCAGCCGGCTATCGCTATTCACCAGATAGACCTTGGCAACTTTCGGACATCCGGCATCCGTAACGATTTCACAGCTCCGTGACACACCATCGTGCAGCGCCAAGCGCGGTATCACCAGGCTGTCGGGGCGGGGCCGCCCGTAGAGGTCGAGCTGCACAAACAGGCCCTTGAACAAGGGCGGACGTACCCCGGGCTGCACCTTGGCATAGGGCTCATCCACTTCGATAATGACCCCGACGGTGCGTGTTTTGGGATCGAGGGTATCGCTGATGCGGGCAAACCTGCCCTGCCAGTCAGCGTTCAAAGCACCCTCCTTGAGACGAACAGTGGCGCTCAGTCCGAAGGCCGGCGCATGATCCCCACCGTTCGCGGCCATCAGGTTGACCTCATGGTCGGAGCGGATCAGATTGCTCATCTGCTCGATGGGGATCTGCGCCTCCACCTCCGCCAGCTGCATGCCATCCGCCACTGCCAAGATCTCGCCCTCGCGGATGTATTGATTCTGCTCGACATTCACTTCGGCAATGCGCCCGGTGAAGGGCATCATCACCTGGGTCTGCTCCAGGTCCCGTTGCGCGCTGGCGAGTCTGGCATGTTTGCTTGCCAGTTGAGCCTGCAACAGCGCCTCCTGGCTGGGCAGCAGATTCAAGGTGTTCTTCTGTGACTGCAGCTTCTGCTTCTGGGCCAGCAGCATCTGCTCCTGGCTCTCCAGATCGGAACGGCTGACACCACCCTTGCCGATCAGCTTGCGTTTTCGTTCCAGCTCCTTCTCGTTGAGGGCCAGAGCGGCATTTTCGATCGTCAGCGCTGCCTTGGTATTTGCGGTTTTAGTGACCAGTTCCTGGAGCTGCGCCTCAATCGCCTGAATATCTGCCTGGGTCTGGGCGATCGCCAATTTGTAATCGGTGGGATCGATCTGATACAGCAGTGTACCGGATTCGAGAATGCCGCCCTTCTCCAGCCTCGGGTGCTTCTCCAGGATCTTACCCTTGACCTCGGCTACCGCCTCCCAGGTGGTGGAGGGTCTGACCGTGCCATGCCCTATCGCCCTGGGAATCACAGTCACGCTGGGGGCGCTGATCACTCTGACCAGTTTAGCCACCTCTGTAATCTCATTTTGCACCGGAGTGTTTTTGGACTTTTTCAGGAACACCAGTACCGCAACACCGATCACGATGGGGATGATGATCACCCACTTTTTGCTTAATGACGCCATTCAGATCTCGCTTGTTGTTTTTGAGAATTCAGCTCAGGAAGTTTCAGACCAGCGCTGTTTCAGTTCACCCCGTTGTGTCGCCAGCCATTGCAGGGCGATGATGACACTGGTTGAGTTCATCCGGCCACCATAAAGTTCCCCGATGGCCTGCTCCGCGTCCATCACCACGACCCGGATATCCTCCCCCTCGTGATCCAGACCGTGAATTCCGCCCGCCTTTGTGGCATCCACCTGGCCACAGAACAGATGAATCCGGTCTACTGATATGCCAGGGCTGACCATGAATTCGCAGATTTTCTCGAGATTCCGTATCTCACAATTGGCTTCTTCAATGGCTTCGCGCCGGGCCACCTCTTCAGGTGTTTCACTAGCTCCCAGATACCCGCCGACCGTTTCAATCACCCACGGGTGCTCCTGATGATCAATCGCGCCAATACGAAATTGCTCCACCAATACAACTTGATCCATTTTAGGATCATAGAGCAACACAGATGCAGCCCGCAGCTTTTCCATTCGCTCCCTGATGAGTTCGTCACAGCTGCCACCCTCGTAGAGTTCATGAGTGAGACGGTAACGGTTTATCTTCAGAAAACCATCATAGACTTCTTTATTATCAATAAGTTTATATGAATACTTCATGTATATTATTAGATGTTAAATGGGTCGAATATTCACCGAAAAAGAGCCTTTTACTGCCTGTAATGCCCTCTGGATAAGGGACATATTAACGTCACCAGGTAGATAACCGATAGCACCGGGAGCCTCACAAACGACCTAAGGATGGTTGGTTTCCCACACCACATACCCTGACGGTATGAAACTGACAGTGCGGGAAGCCCCTTGATTTCAGAATTTGACAGAAGACGCGCTACATCATATATTAGAATATTATTATTTACTACTTGGTACTTATCATGAGTGACTCATTGCTTTTTACCTGCGAAGAGCTGCGGGAGATCGCAGAGATCCATCCCACGGAACTTGAGATCATTATTGAGATGATGATCGAAGCCGATGCGGATGTCTGCCGGGAAGCTGCCTGATTCAGGCTCCTTGACTCCGACCGATAAGAAAGGCAGGTTAGGAGCCCTAACCTGCCTTTTTATTTACACTGAATCCTATGCATTCACCCCACGCAATGTCTTTGAAAGCACCCAAAAGATCCCAAAAAGTCTCTCTGGCGATCGCCTACCTTTGCTATATCGCCGCACTCCTCTCTTTGTTGACAGCCATCTACCGGGGCACAACGCTGGGTACGGAAGACCCCATCTTTGCCAGCCTGGTGGCAAGCGTGGTCTTTTTTATCGGTTGCGGAATCGTTCTCCACGTCATAGGCGCCGTGGATCTGCCCGATCTGAAGATTGATCAGAATAAACGGAAATAATCCGAAGATTGCCTGAAGAGGGGCGTGAGAATGGATAATTTATTTTTCCGTGGCCCTAATATGACTTGTGAATCAATCGCTCTCCCGGTTGCCGCGCTGGATGCTCCGGGTCTCGACGTGCTCTGGCTGGAAGTAGGTTTTTAAAATCTGAATCGCACGCTCAGGCCGTGCTGTCCCACACATAAAGATATCGAATGCAGCAAAACCTGATTCGGGCCAGGTGTGAACAGAGATATGTGACTCCGCCAGACATGCCATGCCGGTAATACCCTGGGGTTCAAAGCGGTGGAAATACTGGTGGAGCAGGGTCGCTCCGGTCGCGCGGACGATCTCGGCGATGGCCTCCTGCACGATCTCTACGTTGTCGATGTTTTCCGCCCCGTAGAGGTCGACGATGACATGGGTGCCGGTGTCGGCAGTCACAGATCGCTCCCGGTGTTGGTTTGCCGATGCTTCCAGGCTCGCAAGCCAAAAAATCCCGCCACGCCCAGTACCGCGACGACGATGAGCAGTACCACGATGTTCCACAGAAAGAGCAGGCTTTTGATCGCCAGGTAGGCAAGCGCAAGAACTGCCAGGCCGATAACTATACGCTTGGTTCGGGGGCGGTCCATTTAACCTAGAATCTGCAGTTGGACGGGGTAGAGGTCGCTCCCGGCTTCCTGCCTCCCGCAACACTACTCCGTCCATGGAGGGCGTGTGCGTTTTTGGGGGTACAGGTCGAGGCGCAACGACGAGGAATAGTTATTCTATTCCAAGAAGTTGCAACGAAGATGCCCCACATGGATGTGGGAAATGCCGGTTCCGTCTGGAACATGAACCGGCCATGTGCCGCCAAAAACGTGCAATCTACCTCGTAGTGTGGCTCACCCAATGGATGCGTCGGTTTATCGAATAAAATACACATGAATTCAACTCGTTAAAAGTAGAATGGAACGGTCAACTGCAGAATCTAGGTTTATTAATCGAAATCCGGGATCGTGAAGTGCTTCATATCGATGGCTTTCAGAACCTGTAGCATGAAGGCTGCTTTAAAGGCTCCCCGATTTATCTTGGTGGACAACGACGACGGCGTCTCTTCGATCCCCAGCCGTTGCAACCGCTTTGACAGTTCAGGGTAATTCACCCCTTTGAGTGACAGGGAGGATTTGATCATCCGCATCGCCATCTCATCCCATGCTTTGTCTGACTCACCCATTAAAGAACCCTATACACGTTGCCGTAAGAGCATGTGTGATTAATGTTTCTGACTATCATTGGTGCGATGAAATCAAACATTTTTCAGCATATCGATAAATTGATCACAATAGATTAGTTTATAAAATAACAAATAACAATTAAAAACATCGAATACGACTGTAAAATAACGAAAATGAAACAATAGGTTTGAATAAGAAAAATAACTAACTATAATGACTTTCGTTTGACGCTATTAGGACGACGGAAGAAGATATGGGGCGACTCACGAGAGAAAAGCGCCTGGACTTGGCGGTGCTGACCATCCTCGCCATCGGCGCAGGTTGCGGCTTGGTCTATGAATACCTGTTATCCCATTATGCGGGACGTGTTTTGGGTGCGATGGAAGTCGCTATCTTTGGCATCATTACCGTGATGATGGTGTTCATGGGTGTTGGGTCCTTCCTGGCACGTAACGTCAAAAACCCCTATGCCGGGTTCGCTTGGCTGGAAGTCCTCCTGGCCCTGTTGGGTAGTACAAGTGTGCTGCTGATCGGTGGCTTGTTCGCCCTGTCCGGGTTGTTCCCGAAGATCCTCATGGACACCTTTAGTCTCACCGCGGACCTCGCGCCCTCAGGCGGCCTTATTGCAACCATGGAACAGATTGCCCGGTTCTCGCCCTACCTGGTCGGTGCAGTACTTGGCATTTTGATCGGCATGGAAATCCCGCTCATATGCGCGATCCGGGCTGATATCCACAAGGATGATCTAAAGAACAACGCCGGGGCTGTTTACGGTATCGATTACATCGGTGCGGGCGTCGGCGCGACCCTGTGGCTTGTGTTTATGCTGGCGATGGACGTTTCTCTGGCGGGGGCATTGACCGCCTCGGCGAACCTCGCCGTGGGCATCCTGTTCTTCCTTCTCTTCAAGCAAAAGATCCGCTGGCCAGCTCCCCTGCTGGCCGCCCATGTGCTAACCGCCATTGTGGTGATTCAGGTCTATGACAAGGGCGCGGACTGGTCGGCCACCATGGAAGACCTCCTGTATCGGGATGAGGTGGCTTACCGGCTCAATACCAAGCATCAGAGACTGGTGGTTACCGAACGGATCATGGATCCGGCGAAACCTAAGGTGCTGACCTTCTATATTAATGGGCGCACCCAATTTGCCAGCAACGACGAACACATCTACCACGCCATGCTCACTTATACCGCGCTAGCTGCTTCTGCACGCCACAAAAATATTCTGGTAGTTGGCGGTGGCGACGGTTTGGCTGTAAGGGATATTCTGCGCTGGAACCCCGAGAAGGTGGTGCTGCTGGATCTTGATGAAGACTTGGTACGCCTGTTCCGGGAGCCCATGACCGAACCGGCGGACAATAGCCGTCTGCTTGCCACCAACGGAGGCTCCTTCAGCGATCCCCGGGTTGAATTTCGCTTCGGCGACGCCTTCCTGAGCGTGGATGAACTGCTGCGTAACGAGGTCCTGTTCGACGCCATCATCGTCGACCTACCAGACCCATCACACCCGGATTTGAATAAACTCTACAGCACCCGTTTCTACGCTAAGTTGCACGGACTGCTGGCCGGTGATGGGGCCATGGTGGTGCAGTCCACCTCGCCCTATCATGCCAAGAAAACCTTTATCAGCATCGGCAAGACCGTCCAGCATGCCGGCTTCGCCCATGTCGATCAGTACCACGCCAACGTGCCTAGCTTCGGTGAATGGGGCTGGACCATCGCCACCAAGAACGGCAAGTCCGCACGCGCAAGGCTTGCCGAACTGGGGGAGCTGCTGGTGGACGACGGCTGGACCACCAAGGGCCTGTTGCTCGCGGCGTTCGAATTCGAGAAGGGCTTTTATGATGACTGGGAGAGCATCGCTGTCAATCGACTGGGAACGATGGTGGCCTACCGCTATCACTACAACGATTGGCAGCGCGAGATGGGTATTTATCAACTGACGAAGGAGAAAAACCAGTGACAGACAAACTGAACGAAGTCGTCGCGGCGCTGAATGCCGCCACGACCAAAGAGGGTCTGGAGATCCGTGCCGAAGTCATCGACGCCGGTGAAGGGATCATCAAGATCGAGGTCGAAGAACGGGAAGAGTTTCCCATCATGCTCGACATCGATGAGGAGCAGATGACGGCGATTGTCAATCTGTGGAGCCAAAATGAGGTCAAGGAAGGCGCCGAGGCCGAGATGATGAACGTCATGCTGAGTATGAACGTGGCGTTGCCGCTGTCTGCCTTCGCCAAGACCGGAGGTATTTATCAGTTGTTCGGCGCCATGTCGGCGAACACAGTCATGGAAAACATCGTCGAAGAGATCAACGTACTGAGCGACAACACGCTAGAGGTGGTCGACGCCCTCAGTGACTACCTCAACAACTAATTACCCTAAAAATATTCAGGAGTTAATACCATGAGTTGGTTGAAAGAACTGTTTGATTCCGCCCGTGGCCGCGTCAACGAGGCCGGCGAGGCTTTGGCCGATTCACAGGCCATTCCTGCACTGGAACAGAAGGTCCGGGACGCCAAGAACGATCTTGCCAAGTCCAAGAGCGCGCTGACCGAGGTGATGGCTCAGGAGCGGATGGTGAAGAAAAAGGTGGTCGACCTGGAGGCCGGTCTGAATGAGCATGAAAGTTATGCAGTCCAGGCTAGCGAGAAGGGTGATGACGGCTTGCTGGGCGAGATCGTCGACAAGATCGCCGAGATCGAGGACGAGCTGGCCGCCCAACGTGAAATCCACACCCAGATGGTTGCCAGCGTCGGACGCCTCAAGGCAACCGTGCTCGAGACCGACCGGGGCATCAAGGCCATGGAGCGTGAAGTGAAAAGCATTAAGGCTACCGAGTATGCCCAGAGGGCGGCAGAGGCCACCGCCGCTAAGCATTCCGGCTCTTCGGCCTCCATGGCTACCGCTGCCGAGCGTATGAAACGCATCAAGGAGCGTCAGGAAGTGCGCCGTCACCGCATGGACGCGGCCCGGGAACTGGCCGATACTGAGAGCGGTGGTGATCTCAAGGCCAAGATGGCCGCGGCGGGGATTGGCGTTAATAAGCCCTCCCGGGACGCCATCATGGAGCGCATAAAAGCGCGCCAAAACGCCACTTAACGCATCGTGGGCTTCTTCAAGAAATTTGGCTGGAACAAGGGCGGGGAAGAGAGCCCCCGTTGCCTGGAACATCCTCGCGACCTGGAGCCGGGAGACATGCTCAAGTTCGCCTTCTCGGACCAGGGAGAGATCAGCGGCGCCTCTTTTACCCTGGACCGGGTCCGCACCCTGGACCTTGGGGGCGACGATAATAAACTCACCTACTTCATGCTTTCCGATGCGGAAAACCAGGTGCGGCTTCGAGTGGTCGATGACGACACCCTGGAGGTGGCTCTGGAAGTGCTGCCGGACGCGCTGTTCTCGGCGGTCAAGAAGGGTGATGTCGCCATGGCCCTGGATCCGGACAGCGGGAGTCACAATATCATCAAGGCCCGCAAGGTGGACAAGATCCCACTGGATATGCGGCAATGGGTCGGTAAGGTCTACCGTCAGGAAGGCTATGTAAAGGCGTACCGTTACGAGGGCGACTATCGCAAGCGAGCGCTACCAACCACCATACAAGAGGGCGAACAAGGCTGCGATTACGCCTACTTCGTTTCCGACGATCGGCAACGGGCGTTGGAGATCAGGGTCTTCGAAGGTGGTCGCACCGAAGTCCACCTCTGCGTGTTTCTGCCCTTGAGAAAGATCGAGGAGCTGTGGCCGGGAAGCGGAGGGGGTAGCGTGTGATCGGTCTGCTGCGCATCCTGATGCGTCGTCGGCGCTTTCGTTCACTGGCGTTAACCGGGGACGAGATGCGGCGACAGCTGTTGATATCCAGCAGTTTTGTGATCACGCTCTTTGTTCTCCACACTATCGCCATGATGAGTTTCGAGGCATTGAGTCCCGGCAATGCCCTGTGGCTCACCCTGACTACCGCCACCACGGTGGGCTACGGAGACATCTCTGCAGCAACCACGGGAGGACGCATCTCGACGGTGCTGCTGATCTACTTCGGCGGCATCTTCATCCTGGCAAAGACGGCGGGCGATTGGTTCGACTACCGCGCGAACGCTCGATTACGCAAGAAATGCGGCAACTGGAATT
>JBDLIT010000077.1:0-20008 GCA_039714735.1 Pseudomonadota bacterium | reverse complement strand
TGAACAACCTGTAGATCCCGCTACCCTGGAGCGTGTGGCCAAGGCCCTGGCTGTAGAATCCCACACCCTTTATATGACCCAGGAAGAAGCAACCGCGCAACAGGAGGCACCGGCAGCCGAACCGATGGTAACGGAAGAAGCGGAAGCTGGGGAACAGACCAGATCCTGGAGAGCGGTAACGGTGATTGCCGTGATCGGCCTGGTGGCCATAGCGGTGTTCTTCAGCCTGTTTGCCAGGTCACCCTCGCTTCCATTGCCTAAAGCCTTGGTTAAAGTACCATCGCTGGCAATCTTTCCCTCGATGGATGCGACCGGTGATGCATTGATGGAAAAGGTGCGTGATCGCCTGGAACCGGACTTCAAGCTGGTCGGCCCGCGTCAGGTTCCATCCACTGAGAATATCAATCCCGATCGCTGGGCGGAACGGGTCCACGCCGATATAGTGCTAAGCGTGCATACAGAAACGGTGGGAAGATTTACAGGGATGTCTGTCTACCTGCATGATGGGGGCAACCGGGTACACCTGTGGTCTGATAGCTTTCCCCAGTTGTCTTCAGAAACCTATCTGCAGGGATTTGCCAAGGATATCACACAGACCTTACGCCACAGATTTCTTTCGGATCAGGAGGATACCCCCCCCAGGAATTACCCTGCCCCCCTGGCCCAAAGGGACTTTCTCTACGGTATGGTACAATTGGAAAGACCCATTCTAGAATCCTATGTGCAACGAGCCAGTCTTCATTTCCAAGCCGCTCTGCGCCGCAGTCCCGACTATGCCAAGGCCCGGGCCGGTCTGTGTGTGACCTTGTTGAAACAACACAAGGTAACGGCCGATACCCGCTGGTTGAGCAATGCGGAAGTCGAATGCCATAAGGCACTGGACCTGGATCCCGACGACCCCATGACCCGCGCCAGCCATGGCCTATTGCTGCGCGCCCTGGGGCGATTCGAAGAGGCGGAGGGTGAATTTGTCGAACTTCTGCAGGAACAACCCAAACACATCCGTGCCTTGATCGGTCTGGCCATGACCTATATATCCAAATATCTCGCGACGGGGTCCAAGCCGGACCTGGACAAGGCCATCGCCACGGCTGAACGATGCCAGTCGATTGACCCCAAGCATTGGAAGGCGCCCTTTGTCTTGGGCCTTATCTATATGCAGTCCGGTGACATGGATAGCGCTATTAAATATTCGTTACAAGCCAAGGGCCTGGATGCCAATGCGGCGGTGCTCAGTAACCTTGGAACTATGCAGATGTGCCGGGGGGATCTGGACCAGGCTGCCGCCAATTACGAGCAGGCCTATCGCCTGAACAAAGATCAGACGATGTTGAATAACCTCGCCGCCCTGCACTCGAATTCCGGCAGGTATGAGCAGGCCGTCAAACTCTACGAAGAAGCCCTGGCTCGCCTGAAACTGGACGATACGACGGGTCACCATCTTCTCATGGGAAACTATGCGGAAGGCCTGCAGGGGGCCGGGCGGGCTCAAAAGGCCCTGGAGGCCTATCTCAAGGCCGCGGAATTGGCGGAGATCGATCTGTCCCTCGGCGCCGATCCCCTCCTGACCCGGGCGAGCCTGATCTACTACTACACATGCATTGGTGACATCGATCCTTCCCGCATGACCCCGCGTCTGAAAAAGGCACTGGATATCCACTTCGAGCGCTTTACCAAGGATCCAGGCAGCCAGATGGCCAACGCCCGCATCGCCCAGACTTGGTCGGTTCGAGGGGAGAAGGAAAAGGCCAGGAAGCTATTGACCGAGATCACGGCGGGTTGTCCAGGTTACGCACAAATGCTGGATCTGGACATGGAGAAATAGCGCTTGCCATCCCGCCGCTCCCAAGCTTTTCCCGCCACCATTTGAACCTGAAATCAACGCCTACCGCATCTCCCCAGGCCCAGGAAGGGGCAGATGCTTCCGATAAACTTGGTGGCAGGGACGAAACGTTTTAAGACGGTGTTCCACTGGATCGATTTTCCCCTGAACCTGCCTACATAAGTAAACCCCGGATGTCGTTCCGACGCCTGGAATGTGAGTGGTTTCCAGGTCGCCAGCGGTCCTAAGCGGAAGGATGTTCGACAGGTATCGTAGCACCCTGCCCCGTAGCCCGGACACGGAACTCGGTTTCCAGGAAAACAAGCGAGAGTCGGTACCCAGGGCGTAGATACGAAGGCAATTACGTTTGATCTGGGCCCATGCCCACCGATGCCAAGGGCTCAACAACCTGAGTCAACTCAGCATCCTCAGTCCGCATTGTTCCTGAGCTTGAGTTACAAAATCACCTTGACCCTATCTGTGCATTGGTTCGCCAAGCCATCAACGCAGGCCAAGACAGTATGATCATCCTTGCCCAACGGGATCCAGATAAGTCCAGGCAGGACAACCCATGCCCACGATAACAGATCAGGTCAAGCCTCGATTTGTCCCCAGTTTCAAAACTCAGATGCGTTGATGCGGATTTTTGGGATGAATGCCATGACCAAAAAAAGTGGGGCACCTGACGGTGCCCCACTCATTACTGCAAAGATTATTGTTGTTATTTAGGGTAACGGCTGAGCCAGTGAGTGAGTATAGGCAGCACAAACGCCCTTTTCTGAGGTTCCCCCAAGTATCCTCTGGTCGTCAGGCGACCGTCAACCCAGCCTTAAACGCGATGTCGGACTCTTCTGAGTCTCCTGAGTCACTGGCGCTACCCTCATCTGATACGAATTCCAGTACGTCAAAGTATACCGCATCGTCCTCCGTTACCCTGTACTTGTTGTACCCAGGGCCGGCTGAACTGCCGAGCCCATAGGTGGTTGCCTTGTTGTTATTCATTTTATGGCGTTTTGCGTAGTTCGACAAACCGCGCTGGGTGGGTAACAGAGTCCGCCCTCGTCATCACGGCTTAAATGTTCTAATAATGTTCTTTATGCTGTCGCAAAGGAAAACGGGGGTCAAGTCCTACTGCGGAAAACGCAGCTCCCCAGTAACCCTTTTCCCAACACAGGTCTAATTTCTACACATGATCAGGCCGCGCGATACGCTGGGGGAGTTCACGATTAATGTGTAGCCCATTACAGAACATTTGATATGTCCGCTTTGGGCGATTGGTATTTAATTTGTAAATGGCAGCAATGAGTCATTATGCAAAGTTGTCGATTATGGAAAGCACTGGTCGTGATAGGCGTTCAGAGGTAGGCTGGACGGGGCTCCGCCACCGCTAACTTGGTGGTAAACTCGACATAATCTCGTGGTCTTTGTGAAGTGGCAATTCCATTTCAGGAGACCACAATGAATGCCAATACAAACCGACCCGCTCCGATCAAGCGGGCTTCTACTGCATCCCCGGATCACATCGACGAAGAGTTACGGTGCTACGATGAGCACCTGCGTGATGTGCGTGGACTGACGTCGGGAACACGACGCAGCTACGTGCGTGTTGCAGACTGCCTACTGCGTCGGCAGTTCACAGATAGCACCGTCGATCTGTCCAATCTACGCCCCGCCGATGTGCGTCATTTCCTTGAGAGCGAGTATGATGCTCGGCGCACACATTCCAACGCGTCCAGATTGGCTGTGGGGATTCGGAGCTACCTCCGCTACCGAAGCGCTTGCGGCGATCAAGTCGCTGCATTGACTGCTGTCATTTCCTCACCGGCTCATTGGAGGCTGGCGACCTTGCCACATGCGCTGACGGCGGAAGAGGTTGAGCAACTCCTGGATTCCTTCCGATTCGTCCGCCGGTGGCCTAAACGCGGGTATGCCATCGTTCGCTGAATACGACCCTGATTTACGCCAAACTCGACACGCCGAAACTCTCGACGGTGCCGCTTCCGTGGCCTGGGAGCGAATCATGAGCGCTCACATCGGTTTGCAGGCCAGAGTCGATGACTACTTGGCTGAGCGCCGTCGGCTTGGGTTCCAGTTGCGCTCGCTCGACACGCTCCTGGCCGACTTTGCGAAGTTTGTCGCCGATCGACATCACCATGGACCACTGACCGTTGAGTTGATGGCCTATTGGGTGAGAAAGGGTAAAGGGGGTCTTGGAACACCGGAAACCTGGTTTCGCCGGATGGCAGTACTGCGTCGTTTCGTCCGCTACCTCCAACAGTTCGAACCGCAAACCGAGATGCCCGAGGCGTCGATCTTCGGGCCTGAACCTGGTCGCGTGGCGCCCCACATCTACCGCGAGGAGGAGATCATCGAGCTCTTGGTGGCCGCCCGTCAACTCGGGCCATGCGGCAGCTTGCGCCCCGCAACTTTTGAAACCTTGTTTGGCCTGATGGCCTCGACTGGGCTACGTGTTTCCGAAGCCATTCACCTGCGGGACGCCGACGTCGATCTCAAACGCGGAATGCTAATCGTGCGGCAGACCAAGTTTGCCAAGTCACGCCAGTTGCCATTGCATCCCAGCACGGTCGAAGCGCTGGCGCGTTACCGGCGGCAGCGCAAACGGCACGTACCGACGACGGCCGACACCCTGTTCTTCATTGGCAGTCGCGGTCGGCGGCTGGGACAACCGCTCGGCGATCGACAGGTACATCGTGTCTTCAATGCGCTACGCGATAGCCTCGAGTGGGTCAATCGGGGCGCACATGCTGCGCCACGCCTTCATGATCTGCGTCATACCTTTGCCGTCAGACGCTTGATGCGCTGGCATAGCGAAGGCGCCGATGTCGACCAGATGATGCTGGCTCTGTCGACCTACCTGGGGCATACCAAGATCTCCCATACGTACTGGTATCTCTCGGCAGTCCCGGAGTTGATGGCACTGGCCGGTGGCAAGTTCGAGCACTTCGTCGATCTCGCGGGAGCCGATGATGACTAATCCTCCCAAGACGCCTCCGTCATTCGCGACGCTCGTACAGATGTATTTTGCCGAGTACCTGACCCAACAGCGGGCGCTCAGCCCACAGACCATCGCAGCCTACCGAGATGCCTTTGTGCTCTTCCTCGAGTTCGCTCAGTCCCGACTGGACAAATCGCCCACTGCGATCACGCTCTCGGACATGACGCCGGATCTGATCACGGCTTTCCTCAATCATCTTGAACAACAGCGCCACAACTGTGTGCGCAGTCGGAACGCGCGCCTGGCTGCGCTGCGGTCATTCTTGAAGTTCGCCGCGCGCCGGGATGTGTCGTCACTACAGGTGGTTGAGCGTGCGCTCGGCATCCCCGTGAAGCGCTTCGAGCGCCCAATGTTCGGCTATCTGTCCCGTGAGGAGATGCTGGCAGTGATCGACGCGCCGGATGAAACATGGATCGGCCGGCGTGACCATGTCCTCCTCCTGATGCTCTATAACACAGGCGCGCGCGTGTCCGAGATCACGGGGATCGAAGTCGGTGACGTGGTTCTGGAGGATCAGGCAGCTTGCGCTCATCTGCATGGCAAGGGCCGCAAGCAGCGTAGCGTTCCGCTGTGGCGTTCAACGGTCAAGGCCGTGCGAACCTGGTTGAAGCAGAATCCTCAGCTCGAGACGGACTCACCCTTGCTACCCAACCGAAACGGGCAGGCGATGACGCGTACCAACGCCGCCCTGCGATTGGCCTTGGCGGTGCAAGCCGCCACCAAGGCCTGTCCAGACTTGGCAAAGCGCCATGTCTCGCCACACGTGATCCGGCACACCACGGCGATGCACCTGTTGCAGGCCGGCGTCGACATCAGCGTGATCGCGCTTTGGTTGGGGCACGAGAGTCCTGTAACAACCCATCAGTATGTTGAGGCCGATCTGGCCATGAAGGAGCGGGTTCTGGCCAAGCTCCATGAGCCGGACGCAAAAATCAAACGTTATCGGGCCCCTGACACATTGATCGACTTCCTGAAGACGCTGTGATTATGTAAACCCCGTAGCGCACACTCACCGCTGTTCACCAGCGGTCGGTGCGCGCTGCAACCTGCTGCTTTCCATAAGAGTCATAAGCAGGCTAAACCGTCTGTCACTACACTTTCCGCAATCGACTTTACCGCCTCCTGTTTTTCCTCATCCCTGAACAGCGGTAGTAGCAGGTGCAGGTATTGGTTGTCCAGGATAAAAGTTACGAAGCGGCCTGGGCCTATTGCTTCAAAAATTGGCTGAAATGCGGGTTATCTGTTGATGTGCGAGAGCGGTTCCAGATCGTAATCGCCTAAGGGTAGGATGGGGGCTTGGGGATACTCGGGCGGAAACTTCAAATAGGGTTTTTATCCGGCTTATACTAAGGGCCAGGTGCAGTAGACGACAAATCGAAGCTGCGACGGTCATGCTGCTGGCCGGCCTTATTCAGCGCAGGTCGAGATGGATGCCATTCTCGAGCTGTGAGTTGCAGGGCACATGAAAGATATTCCATTCATTCAAGTCAGGATTACTACCCAATGAAAATATTCAAGGCGATTCTCCGCACCACCGCGTTTCTGCTGCTGGTCAGTCAACCCGCGTTCGCCGAAGAGGAGAGCAAGGCCCCAGAAGTCGAGCAATTCGGTGATTGGGGACACCAGTGCAACACCGCGCCGGCAGGCGATGAACTGTGTTTCATCTTTCAAACTTTCCATAAGGAGGACACCAAGCAGCGTCTGATGAGCGTGCGCGTGTTTTATCCGAAAGACCAAAAGCAGCCAGCGATGGCCGTCACCTTACCGCTCGGCATCTTCCTCCCGGCTGGCGCATCGATGATGATGAACGACGTTGAGCTGGTGAAGATGGCGTATCTGGCCTGTACCCAAGAGGGGTGTGTGACGGCACCGATACTGTTGGAGGACGACGTGGTCACCGCATTGAAGAAAGGCGTTGAGGTGTCCGTGCGCGTCGCCGCGCTGAATAAACAGGTCATCGGCCTGCCGGTGTCGCTGATGGGGTTCACCAAGGCGATGAAATCCATCACTCCGTAATGTCCTGAAGCGGACGAATTATAAATTTGTACAGACAATGCCTAGAGGGGGCAATCAGACGTCGGGGGGCTAAATAGAGAGAGGGGTGTTTTCGTATGTATAGATACGAAAACACACCCTGAAAAATATTATATCTCGAAGGAATCGCTCTAGTTCCAATGTCTCCTCCGAGTCACGAGCATTCATTTCAGTCCTGGTAAGTATGGATCGGATCCTACTATTACTGTTCAATAAGAGGCTGGATGCATAGCGAATACAGAACGCAAAAAAGCATGAGTGGTGAATGTCGGCTGGAATACTTTGCATGTATTGCAAGTAAATAAAGCTTAACGGGTGGTTGGTGTGGCTGCCTGTTTGGCCAGGCCGCTGGAATAGAGCATCTTGCCGTTGCGATCGATGATCACCGCTTCCAGCTCCGGCAAGGTGTTGATCAGCTGCAGGCCGGCGGCAGGTCCCATGACAAACAGGCTGGTGGAGAGGGCGTCGGTCAGCGTGGCATCGGGGCCAATGATAGTAACGCTTTGCACTTCGCGGGCGGAGCGGCCGGTAGCCGGGCTGATGATATGATGATGACGCACCCCGTCCGCTTCGAAATAGCGTTCGTAGTCCCCGGAGGTGGAGATGGCGGTGTTGACCAGCGGCAGCACCGCCACCATCGCCTGAGGATCTCGCGGGGCGCGGATACCGATGTGCCAGGGGCGTCCACCGCGGTCTCCCAACAGGCGGCTGTCGCCCCCGGCGGTGATCAGGGCCTGTGTGATATTTCGTTGTTGTAGTATTTTTATGCCTTGGTCCACCGCGTAACCCTTGGCGATACCCCCCAGGTCAATGCGTACCCCCGGCTGCTTGAAAGTCACCGAGTGGTCCGCTGGGTTGAGGAGGATATGTCTGAAGTCGATCTTCGGCAGATCCTGCTGCAGCTTTTGGTCAGTGGGAGCGATACCTTTTCGGTAGTCGTACTGATGCCCCACCGAGGCGAAGGTGATGTCGAAGGCGCCGTTGGTCAGCTCAGAAATCTCCAGGGACCTTTCCAGTAGACGGAATAGCTCTTCCGATACGCTGACTGGCCGTTTTGCCGCTTCCCGGTTGAGCAGGGAGAGCTCGCTGGCCTCTCGGTAGGGGCTCATCGAGCGGTCGATACGCCGGAACTCGGCCAACACGGCCTCGATTGCGGCCTTACCTTCCACTGCATCTTCATGCCAGTGCTCGACCCTGACCTGGGTGCCCATGATGGCCGCCTCCTGACTCAGCCACTGGGAGTGCGCCGCCGTTTGCAAGAGCAGACCCGGCAACAGGAGCAGCCATTGGAGATGGTTTCTCCAGATCATCTGGAATCAGGACGGCAGAAAGTCGATGGGATAGGAGACCACGGCAACATCCACATCCTTGCTGGAGAACTTGAACAGCTTCACCCTGGATACCAGCTTGCGCTCCAGTTTCTTGTCATTCAGCTCGGATGAGAGGATTTTGCAGCCCGTTACCTTACCCGAAGGGGCGATGGTGAGCTCCAGCACGACCTTGCCGCGCAGGATCGGGTTTTTGCGTAGGGCGCGATTGTATAGTGCGTAAACCGCCCCCTTATTCTGGTCGAAGATCAGCTGGATCTCTTCCCGGGTGCGGTTGCCTTTGTGGTTTTTGGCCTTGCGGGCCGCACTCTGGCCATTGCCGCCGTTGCCGCGCACGGCGCTGCTCTTGACCTGGGTGGTCTGGCGTCCACTCAGACCCTGACCGCCGGTGTCCCGGCTCAGTTTGGCGGTGTTGATACCACCGCTACCCTGGCTGACTCCGGATGAGATGATGGCTCGTTGCGAAGTGGCGGCCTTGTTGCCGGATTTGCTCAGTTGCTTGACGCTCTGCACCGAGCTGATACCCGGATCATCCCGCAGGTCGGCGAGATCATCGGCAAAGGCCAGCAGTCCTGACGATGCCGCCTTTTTGCGCGCTGCTTCAGTCGAGCGCTTGGGCGGTTGTTTAGCGACCTTCTTCGGTGCAGCCTTGACCGGTTTGGGCTGCGGTTTTTTCTTTACCTCGGGCTTCTTCTCAGGCTTGGTTTTCTTCTTTTCGGGAATCTTCAGTTCTTTGGGTTTGGGTGGCGGGGGCTTCTGTTTCTGTTCCAGGATCAGTTGCGCCAGCCGGGGGGGCAGGGTCTGGCGCTGGAAGCGCTCCTTCTCCGGCAGTTCCAACAGGGGAATGGTGATTCCGAACAGCAGGGCCAGGGCCAGGGCCACGGCCATGATCAGGCGAAAGCGCTGTTCCTCATCGGCGGAACCGCTCCAGGGGAGCGTCATACCATGGGCGTAGGAGAGGGTCATAGGGTCTGTTCCTCCTCCTCATCCCGATCTTGCGAGGCGCGCTGCAGCACCGCGAGGGACAGGTTGGGATACTCAGACTCCGCACAGGTCGCCATCACCCGCTTCAGCAGGGAGTAGGGGATACCTTTGTCACCCATGATGGTGATGTCCCCCTTGAAGGGTTCCAGTTTGCTCGCTTTGGAATGGGCGGCATGTCGCAGCAGTTCCTCTTGCAACGGTTGGATGATGTTGGTATCCGGCAGAGGTCTGGCAAGGTCCACTACCGGGTGGCCCTGCACCAGGATCTCTTTATGGTTGACCATCACCACCAGGGTCTCCTTGGGTTGCTTCTCGGCCATGGACTCGGGGAGTTTCAGCGCCTTGGCATTTGGCAGGACCTGCACCTCGCCAGAATTAACGAGCAGGAAAAACACCAGGATGGTGAAGATGTCCATGAGTGAAACCAGGTGCAGGGTGGCCCTGCTTTTGTTGCGCTTGTGATGGCGGTCCATCCGTTTGGCCCGTCGCGACATCTTCATGAGGTGTTCCTTTCCTTGTCCTGTGACGTATTGGCTGGTGGCGGCGCATCACCCAGGGAGATCTCCGGGAAGAGTTCAGCCTGCACCAGGGAGCCTGCCTCCACCACTTCGGTCATGCGCACCGCATCCATCACTTGCACCATGATCTCGTAGTTGGTCTGGGGTTCGGAGAGGATGAATACATTTCGCTTTTTCGGGAAACGGGCCTTGATCTGGGTGAGCAATTCATTCAGCGCGATCAGGTCATGGCCCGTAGCGTTGTTCGCGATGCGCCGGATCAGGCCGCCATCCCGGTCTCCCACCTCCAGGGCATCCTGGCGGATGATGACCTCCAGTTGCAGCTCCTTAGGGGCGTCGTTCTGCCCCTGGCTGGCGGGAGGCAGGTAGAGTTCGAGGATCGAGAAACGTGAAAACGCCGCTGTCATCAATAGAAACGGGATCAGAATCACCATCAGGTTCAGAAAGGCGGTGATGTTGAGCTCCGCCTCTCTGTGATGGTGACGCAGGCGTCGCCTCATGATTTGCTCCTGGCGTAGACCTTCTCGTTGAAGATATTCAGGAACTTAACCGAGGCCATCTCCAGACTGTCGACGATGGCGGTGGTCTTGCTCTGCAGTAGGGCGTAGACCAGCAGCAGGGGAATCGCCGCCATCAGCCCGAAAGCAGTGGTATTCATCGCTACCGAGATACTTGCGGAGAGCATATCCGCCTTCTCAGCCGGATCGGCGTTGGAGACCGCGGTAAAGGCCTGGATCAGGCCGATGATGGTGCCGAGCAGCCCCAGCAGAGTTGCGATGTTGGCCAGGGTGCTGAGGTAGTGGGTGCGTTTCTCCATGCGCGGGATCGCTTCCATCAGACCCTCTTCCATGGCGATCTCCACATCGTCGCGGCGGCGTGCGGTGCGCGCCCGCGCCAGGCCGTAGGTCAGCATGGTGCCGATCGCGGTCTTCGAGTTGTTGGAAGCCTCCAGGGCGGATTTGAAATCACCCTCATTCAGATGGGGCAGGATTCGCTTCCAGGTTCGCTTGTTGCTACCGGTGGCAAGGGTCAGATAGACATAGCGCTCGATGGCGATGGCCAGTCCGCCGGCAAAGATGATCAGGATCGGGTACATGAAGAGTCCGCCCTCCTGAAAAAAACGGATGATAGGTTCCAGAGTCGCCATGTGTATCTCCTGTTAAAGGGTACTTGATTGAGTTTTAGTCTTGAGAACCTGTCGGTGCGGTGAGCAGGATTCTTTACGGTTTTTGGTTAAAAGTCTGGCGCCATTCGAGTCGTCTGCGAAATACGTCACGATCCAGAGGCGCCAGCAGTTCGTCCATGCCGCCCATTCTGGGGGGAGGCATGAGGGGAATGTTTCCAGGTTTGCGCCAGGGTACGACATACAGGATATTGGGCGATTCCCTGTTGCCGAAGATCGCGGCGCCTTCCAAGTCGAGTCGCTGCTCGGCCAATGCGGGTCCTGGCGGCAGGGTTAAAAAAAGCATGAGTAAAAACAGGATCGGCATAGACTGAAACTGTTTTGCAGCACCTGGGGTTGGAGTGGGGTTGTTCAATCTGCTTTCCCCCTTTCGACGCGCAGCTTGAGATCCGCAATCCAGCCTGCCATCTCTGTGTCGACGGCATCCGCAAGGGTCTGATAGCGTTGATAGTGGTAGAGGGCCTTTTCCGGTTTTTGCAGGTAAAGGTCATAAAGGATGCCGATATTCCGATGCGCCAGGCGATACTCCGGCCGGTTTTGCAACGCATTCGCGTAGGCCTGTTCCGCCTCGTTGAATCTTCCCTGTTGACGCAGCAGCAGACCGAGTTGATTGGAGGCAACGGGATGTCCTGGGGTGTGTTCCAGGACGCGCCGAAACAGGGTCTCGGCGGTGCTGGTGTCCTGCTCGGCTAGCAGCAAGATGCCCAAGTTGATCTGCGGGCCGGCCAGTGATGGCTGGGTCTGGCTCAATGTTTCCAGCAGTCTGCGGGCCTTGGGCCTATCTCCGGCGCGCATGGCCGCCAGTGCTTGTGCATAGTTCGCGGTCACTGCCGGCTCCGGGGTGGGCTGCGCTGTGGTGTTATTGGAAATCTCACGCGCAGTCGGATCAGCCGTTGCCAGTGTATTCTTTTGCGTCGGCAGCCCGATGCAGGCGCTGAGTGACAGTAGACAGCAGCAGCCCAGCAGACTAATTAATCGCATCGACCAGCGCCTCCGTCTTCTCTTGTTTGGCATAGCGCGCCGGCAGCAAGCTTGCCAGCGCTGCGAAACTCTTTTTGATCCACTCGTTGTAAAGGCCTTGTGCGGTTCTGCGGGTGTTGGCCTCGTGCAGGTCGATGGCCTTATCCTCGAAGGGGAAGGCCTGCTCCTCGAGCAAGATTTCATACTGCTCCAGTTCCTCTTCGTTCAGCCCCTTTGGCCGCTCGGATTCTATGAGTGCTGCGCCAAACAGCTGATAGAGTTCACCGATGCGGAAGGTGGCTGCAGTGGTGACCTCAGCCACGGCATATCCCGCTGCCTTTTTATAATCGGCCATGGCGCTCTGCATCTGCTTCTTTTTCAGCTTCAGATTCTTTTTCAGCGGCGCTTTCAATGGAATGGCCAGGAACCTGTCATACGCGGGTTGGGTCAATCTAAACTGGGCATGTGCGGCAAGATAACGGGTCCTGTCGGTGCGGCCTTTGCCCGCTTTGGCATCGGCCTTGATGATTTCACCCAGCCAATGGTCGCGTTTCCGGAACTGCTTCTGAGTGTGATGCAGGTCTACCAGCTTCTGCCGGGCCTCGATGGATTGTGTCGCGGGTTGGGGAAAGGCTTTCACGAATTGCGCATAGGCTCGAATCGCCTGGGCAGGCCGCTTGGCCTTCTCATACAGCTCGGCAGCCTGCCAGCCGGCCTCCCGGCGTAGTTCCGGATTCTCGCCCTTTACCGCGATGGTGGAGAATTCCGCCGCTGCCTTCAGGGGTTGTTGGGTCTCCAGGTAGGCGACGGCGAGTTTACTGTTGATATCCGGCAGCAATCGACTGTTTGGATTGCGTGTGCGCAAGCCTTCTAGAATGGTGATCGTGCCCGGCCAGTCTTTGACCGCAATCAGGCTGGCCGCTGCGTCAAACTCAGCGGTGGCCCTGATCGATGCCTGTGGGGTGAGTTGCGCGATGCGCAGAAACTGTGCTGCGGCATTCCTCTGCTGCCCTTGGTCACGCAGGCGAGTGGCGCCCTGATAGATACTGGCGGCCAGGCGTTCCTGCAGCTGGCCGCGGGTTTTCGATTTGTGTTTCGCCGGCAGCAGTGCAAGGGCTCTCTGGTAGGCCTGTTCAGCAGCTGGGTAGTCCTGTTGTTCAAAGGCGCCGTGTGCAATCACGGTCCAAGCTGTGCGGAGCAGTTCAGGTTTTTGTGCAGGCTGTATGGCGGTGACCTGTTGCGCGGTCTTGCGCGCCAGATCCAGCTCGTTCAACCCTAGCAGTTGATCAGCCGCCTGAGTCATCACGGTCGCCCGTCTGGGGTCATTTGGGAAGCTGCCGGCAAAGCGCAGCGCGCTGTCTATGCCTCTTCTGCGCCAGACCCTTTGCGTATTCTCCGGCAGACCTTTCTCCGCGGCGGCATAGGCGAGCAGGGCCGCGTAGCCGGCTTCGGCATTCTGGGTATGTTTCGGATACTGGTAGGCGCTGTTCTCATAGGCATCCACCGCTTCTCTGTGGCGGCTCAGGTCATAGAGTAGCTCTGCGAGGAGAAAGCTCATCCCACCAGAGGTTGCCTCGTTGGGAAAGGAGTCCAGATAGCGTTGGTACCAGAAGATCGCCTCTGTGCCCTGTCTGGTCCGTTCGGCTTTGGCTTGCTTACCATTGCCCGCCTGCTGGGTCAGGGCATGATGATATTCCGCGAGTTCTTTGAGATAGCCGCGTAAGTGCTTGCTCAGCCATTCTCGATCCTGGTTGCCGAGTTGATTCCAGGATTCGCTGTGCACTTGATAGCGTCGGGTAAAACTCTTCTTGTTCTCCAGGGCCTGTGCCGGAAAGTTGTTGACGGCGTAGAGTTCAATGACCTCCACCGCCAGACGGGGCGCCTGTGGATGGGTGGGGTCCGACTCGACAAAAGACAGGTAGGCCTCCGCGGCATCAGCGATGCGTTCCTGCTTACGATAGAGATCTCCCAGCCCGCGGTAGACCATGAATTCGTATCCCCGGTGACCGTGCTCAGCGAAATAGGCGCTGATGCGCCGGGCGCCGCCAAGTTCAGAGAAGGTCAAGCTCATGACCCGCAAGGTCTCCTTGAGCAGCTCCCGGTCCGCCGGTGACAAGCGGCTCGCCTCGATTACCGGCAGGTCGTTGAGTTTACGGTCCAACAGCAGGGTAAAGGAGTCCAGGCCTGCCTCGATGAGGCGCTGCTTGAATCTTGCCCAACCGTGCTTGAACAGCGCACGATCGAAATAGCGGGATGTCTCGCCGTTGCTGAGGATCGCTGCATAGGCCGCTTCAGCCTGAGTGAACTGTTGCAGGACAAACAGTCTCTCGCCACGTCTAAATTGTGCCTCCACCCAATGGTCACTCTGTGGATTTGTGGAGACCAGGCGATCCAATGCGTGCATCATCTTTTCCTGGTCACCCGCCAGTTCATAGGCTCTCGAGAGTTGATACAGGACCAGGTCCCGATTCGCATACTCGGGATTTTTCACCAGCAGTGATTCGTAGAGTTGGATGGAGCTGAGGTCGGTGGTTGGCTTAGCACCTGGCTGATCCACCTCAGGCGCTTCCAGCAGGCGTGATTCACGCTCCTCGAGTTCGAGATCGGCCAGTCTGCGGGTTGCTTCACTGCTCAGGCCTTGCTCAGGCTGGAGCTCAAGCAGTTTGCGATAGTTTTCGATGACCTCCGCTCTGCTCAGGGCCTGTGCCGGACGCTTTTCGACCTTAATGGGTTGGTGTTGAAGACTGCCGATCAGTGGCTCTTCGGGGGTCTTCTGCAACATGGAGCAGCCGCTGAGCGCCAACGCCAACGCCAGGGACAGATAGGGGAGGCGTTTCATTCTGCTCCCCCAGCGGATCGGCTGTTGCGATCGAGCAGGCTGGCTACACCCAGGCGGGCCTGAATCAGATAGTCGTTGAGCAGGGCCTTGCGTGTCTCCAGGGCACTGACAGCCATCTGCTGCAGTAGCTCACCCTGTCTAAGTCTGGCCCGATTGACTTCGGTGAGCAATGCGGGGATGCGATCTTCCAGTGTTTGAATCTGCTGTGCGAAACCCTTGAACCGTCCCTGCGTCCGCTGATGTGTCTCCAGCAGTGCAGTCTGGCTGGCACGGGCCTCTTCGATGACTTGATCCAGGGTCTGCAATTGTTTACTGGTCTCCCAGAGTCTGATCGGATGCTCGATGGTGGTATTCCAGACCAGCATGCCTTTCAGCAGATCTGCCTGTTCCCGATGGTTGCGCAGGTTCGTGCGTTTGCCGAGCTCATGCAGCAGACCCTCGATTTTCTCAAAGCGTTCCAGCAGTCGCTTTTCTTTACCGTTGGCGAGTGCGAAGAGGGGCTCCGAAGGGGATTCAGCCTGTTCGATCAATCGCTGAAGCTGCTCACGTTGCGCCTCCAGTTGATGCAATTCACTACCGCTGAGTTTTTCCCTGACCTTCGGCAGCCGTTCGTTGTAAGCAGCCTGCCGCACCGCGAGCATAGCCTGGTAACTATCGATCTTTTCTGTCCACTGCTGGAGATTGGCCTGCAGAAAGATCAGGTCGCGATAGTCCTGCAACCGTTCCTGAAAGTTGTTTTCGGCCATCAGGAGCGGCAGCAGGCTAATCAAGGGGTGTTGATCTTGCTGGCTTGCAGGCGGGTCATCATCCAGTGATATGAGCAGTTGTCCCTGATGGACAGCGCTGATTGCCTGATCGAGATGCTGCAGTTCACGGTCAAAACGTTCTATACCCAGGCGGTAGTGCTGCAACGACTGCTGGTCATCCTCCAGCAGGGACAGGGCATAGGGGATGGCCAAGATCACCTCAAGTACTGCAGAATCCTGGGTTTCCCGGCTGGCAAGTTCCTGCCAGGGAGCCAGTGCGGCCTGCGGGTCGTTTTGTTGCAGAGCGGCCCAACCGACTCCAAGCAGAGCCTGATTGGCGGTCAGGCTTGAAATTCTGATCTGTTCCAGTGCTTGTCTGGCCTGTGTGGTTTGCTTGGCTTCCAGGAGCAGGAGACCCCTTACTAGATTGGCTCGGTCCCGCAGTGACTTGGCCTCTTCATCCTCCGCCCTGCCAGATGCGACCTCTTCCAAGAGTTTCAATCCATCCTCTGACCGGTCCATACGCAAAAGAGCGATCGCCTGGTTGTACATGCCATACCGGGTCCATGTGCTCTTGCCGGGGAGATCGCTGAGGGAGTGCAGGGCCTGAGGGAATCTACCCTGCTGCATCTCGATAAGTCCCTGCAGGACCTGCCGCTCTTCAGCCTCTTCATCCCGAAGATCTTGGCCAATCCTTCCGATTGCGGAGATTGCCGCATCCTGCTGCCCACGCCGGTGACGGGTCTTGGCAAGCTGTAACCAGGCCCGATCATGTACTGGTGGATTTGCCGATCGCTGCAGTACCCGCTGGAAGAGGGTTTGTGCAGCGTCGGGCATACCATAGGCAAGATAGAGGCCGCCCAGCAACTGATCGGGCTCATCCTGATAAGTCTGCATATGGCCCTGCTGTTTGGCCGACAGCAGACGCACGATAGCGTGGAAATAGTTCTGCTGGTAGAGCTGATAAAGGGCCTCGCCGTAGTGCAGGTCGCGCAGCTCGGAAGGCTCACTGGAAGCATGTGCTGGGATGCTGAGTATAGGAAAACCCAACAACAGGAGGAGTAGGAGGCGTGCTTGCATCAGAGTGGCGGGTTATTCCCACTCACGGATCTTGAAGTCCGGCTGCTGGGTGGCTGGGTTGTCCACGATCTTGAGTTCAATGAATTTTGGCCCAACCCCTTTGCTGAATTCTATGGTGGCGCCGCGTTTGTAGTCTCTCTCTTTTGGCCCAATGCCAGTGAAGAAGGCGACCAGTTCGTGTTCACCCGATTTGAGATTACCCAAAAAGAGGCGCTGGGTTCCGCCGCGATGCAGGGCCTTGACCTCTCGTTCCGTGTAGAGATAGTTGCTCAGCTCCTTGTCATCAATCTTCAATTGAACTGAATCCAGCTTGAAATAGGCGCCCACGTCCATGGAGAGAAACACTGAAACCTGGGTGTTGCCGGGAAACAGCAGCTCCTCCTCCAGGATGAAGAGTTCCCGATTGAGTTCCAGGACCGATTTTTTCAGGGATTGGACCTGGTCATCCAGTCCCTGAGATGGATTGGGCGCTTCTTGCGCCATGGCCATGCATGCCGTCGACCAGCAGAGCAGCGCCAATGTGATGTGTAAGAACTTTTTCAACTGACTGGTCCCGGGTAATTTTCACTGGAAAATGGGGGGCGCAAAACTAAACGATTTGCTGCCGGTGGCTTGGGATGATTTTCACAACTTGGAATGTCTTTCCTTGCAGCAGTCCATCAAGGACATATTTCTTGATCCCTCTGGTCTTGAATCTTCGGCAGCCAACAAAAAAACTGAACGCCAATTAATGGAATCAGAGCGTCCCGCTTAAGATCGGCTGAAAAGCGGTCAGACTGTCCATCATGCTCGCGTTACCCAGTCCGTGGTCCGGAAACAGCCCTGCGAAACTGCCCTGTTCGCCATGCAGCGCCAGATAGTTCAACACCAGGGTCTGCACCAGCAGGTTCACATTACCGGCGGCCGGACTGGAAGAGGTCTCAACCGAGCCGTCCGAACGGAAATAACCGATCTGCTGATGGCGCGCCTGTTCCTCTTCCGTTGCGCCGAGCAGAGCAGGTCTTCCATTCGGGTCGTAGACCAGGAAGAAGGAGGCGGCGGTGGATGAGTTGTCACCGGTCCAGACCCCTTTGCCGCCGCCATCTGCGGAGTTGTCGAGGGCGCCATTGCTGAATACCGAGCCGTCACTGAACACATACAGCATCAATGGCATGTTGTTGAGAGCGGCATACTCCAGGCAGGCGCCCATGCAGCGTCCGGCGCGCAGGTCACGCAGCTCGCCGGTGGAGCGGTCCCCCGTGTGGTAGTCGTAGCCACCCATGGTGACGGTGCCCGCACCGGCGTAGCCGTTCACCACCATCTTCATGATCGAGGCAGTCTTACGGAACTCACTGTCCCCATCGAACTCCTGCTGGCTGAAGATCGGGCCAATGATGTTGGGGTCCAACAGCACATCCAGCGAGGCCGGATTGCCGTAACGGTCCACCAGGTCGGCGCTTTTCACATAGCCGCAGCGCACCAGGTCCTTGACGATATCGTCGGTGGTGACCCGGTTCATCTTGCGATCGCTGATGCGTTGGATCGACTCCATCACCGCCACCGCATCGGATTTGCTCAACAGTCCCACCAGCTGGCCGGTATCCACCAGCCCGGTGACATCGCTGGGGCGATCCACTTTAGTGGGACGTACCGCTGGGTCGATCAACTCGGGTGGAGCCACGGAATTGCCGCCGGATTCCGAGCTGCGGGAGCCGATCAGGGTCAACAGTTCGCCATCCGCGCCTGCCCGGTTGATGCCATACATCGGGTTGTGTGGATTGTTGCCGGTGTCGTTATCGGAACGGGCCGGGATGATCGCGCCGTTGAGGTTGGATCGGGTGGTAAATGAGGTCTTCTCGGCGATCCCCCGCAGAAACGCGCTGTCGGAGTGGAAGGCCAGTCCCAGCTCAGTGTTGATGAAGTCGCTCAGCCCGGTATCCGGATTGGCGATAGAGGGCAGCATGTCTCCCGGCAGACCCATCTTGCTGTAACCGGCGGTGCTGAGAAAATCGAGTTGTCCGCCGGTCTGTCCCACCAGCACATTGGAGCCGGCGATGTTGGCGCCGCCGGCCAGGTCGAAGCAGATGAACGGGATCTTGCCCGCACCCTGAGTGGCAATCCCGCAGGACTGCTTAAGGGTCGCCAGGTCCGGCGAGAGGGCGGCGCGGGCCGCACCCGGATTGGCAAACAGACCGAACAGAGAGGGCGTGGTGACTGCGCCCAGTCCGGCCATCAGTCCCTGACGGATGAAGTCCCGCCGGGTGACCGGACGTGGATGGTCCGGATGGAGCAGTGGTGCATCCGGTGACAGGTTTTTCTGTTTTCTACGCATTTCAGTTTTCCGCTTCTGTTCTGCTATTGGATCAACATCACCGCACTGCCCAGGGCCGCTGCACAGGCTGCTTTGGCGGCGACCTCGGTGCGGCCTGCCGTGCAGGCCGTGCTGCAGCGGGCAAGTCCGTCAGGTTCTCCATCCGGGTCCGAGTCGGGAATGCCGTCGCCGGTGACGTCATCGATATAGGGTTTCAGGTCCTGGGTCTCAGTGAGCAGGGTCATCAGTTCGTCACGCACATCGGCCAGCAAGGGCTGGGTGTTGAGATTCTGCCCCATGAAACGGTTGACCATGGGCACCACAAACATGTCCTGCCAGCTGGCGTCAGAAACCGTGTTCGCTTCTGCAGTAAAGATGAAACCGGGAAACAGACTGCTTCTCAGGTTGCTGTCGTCGATCAGGGCGCTGCAGTACTCGATGGCGAGCTGAGATACTCCAACCTGATGGGCGGAGAGGAAGCCATTGATGTTTTCCGATGAAGGCAGCTGCTGTCTGATGGTTTCATAGGTGGATTGCACCAGCGTATCGGTCCTGCTTACGCCGGTGAGTTCCGACATGCTGGCGTCGATCTCCTCAAAGATGCGCAGGCCGATGTCAGGCGCCGGGTCGTCATCCGTGGGTTCTGCGGGGGGCAGTACAGCAGGTTCTGTGTAGGTGTTTGCATGAGTGCCCAGGAGTTCGAAGGTGAGGAAAAACTCGTCGCTGTCCGGACCCTTCTCCAGGGGGATGATGGTGCCCAGTTCGGAGAGTGGCTGCCCATCAACGGTGTATTCGAGATCGTTGATAGAGCCATTGAGATTCGAATAGGCCTGGCCGATCGGGGTCTCCTTGCCGTTGATGCCGATGCGCATACCCTTGATCGGAATGCTGCCGGGAGTGACCGTGGGGTCCAGACTGATGAACCTCGGCTGGCGGAACAGGTAGCTAAACTCGTCAAACTGACTGACCTCAAATACGATGTAGCTGTCCGGCAGGCCGACCAGTTCGCTGACGCTGAACAGCAGGAAATATTTTTCACCTACTCCCACCGCGTAGTTTTGGGTGATCTGTTCCTGGGTCAGGGCCCGGTTGTGAATCGCCAGCAGGCGGACCTTGCCCTGCCACTGGCGATCACTGGAGACTTCGTTGCCCAGCACCAAGGCGAAGCTGTCATCCCAGTCACTCAGATTGCCGGGAACGGTGTCGTC
>JBDLIT010000076.1:0-20214 GCA_039714735.1 Pseudomonadota bacterium | reverse complement strand
TAAAATAGAAATAAAAATCCCGTTTGCAAAGGATTATATTCGAAATTGTGTATATATGAATAAGTCCTGGCTGGAGAAATATGTGAACTGAGTCACAAATAACTATAAATATCCATCCCATTGATAGTCAGCGATTCTGTCGAGAAATAGTAACAAAAGAGAGAAAATCTGGAGTGATTGGATGCAGATTACCGGTATGTTGTGGGGCACAAGGCTCCTTTTAAACTGAACAGATTTTCGAGTCTCCGTCAGTAGGTAACGAGGTGACGCCAGCCAAGAAAATGTAAGTGAGGCTGATTGTATTCTCCAAAAGTACACTGTTGTCAATTAAGGGTGATTGCTAATCTGAGTACTGTGGGCTACATGGCTTCATGTCATTGTATAGTGAAAACCCTTATATTTCAGTGAGTAGAAACAAACTGAAACACTACTCTCATTGATGCTCAAATTCTCTGCGAATAAGATTTATCCTGAGATGACAAGGCCCTGTGTGTCATGGGTAAGTCATTCTCAGGTTGATTGTAGGTACCTGTACCTACATGGTGTTTCGTTCAATATGGAGTAAGAGATGAAATTGATGAAATTGATGAAATCTTTGCAACAATCCCTCCTGTTCTTTTTATTCGTAATGTTCGCAATTGGCAGTAATAGCCTGTTGGCTGGCTCTGATGACGATCATGGCGGGGGTAATAATGACCAAGGTGGAAATGGAGGTGCTTCCCGCGATGCCCTGACGTCTGATTTCATACCCATTCCGCCGACCAAAGGCAAAGGGGATGGCCAGTATTTTGAGATGAAAGGTGGCGATATCGAGACTGTATTGAACGCTGATGTTCGTATTGCTCTGGAAAAACTTGATGAAGATGGTAACACCCTTGTTGTTTTGAACACCCACTTGGGCATTACCGTGGACAATTATGAAGATGCGGTTATCACAGTGTTTATCGGCACAGACGAGGACGGTGATGGCACCTGCTTGACGGAAGGCCCCACATCCATTTGTGTGCTCGAAACCGGTGGTAGCGATGATCTTGAAGTCAATCCGGACGGTATTTTGCATGCCGCCTGGGCAATGGCTCTGCGTGAAGAAGGTGATGATGATGATCTAAAAGGCAGTGGTATCTGCTGGACAGACTTTGAGAGTACAGAGGTGGTTCCGCAGTTTGATGAAGATGGCAACATGACCAGCGTGGTTTTCAATATTGAGGGCGGTGAAGTGGGCATGCCTGAGATCAATGAAGACGATGGCACCATGGTTGGCTTTGGCGCACCCTGGTTGGGTTTCGACAATATCGACTGCAGCGATGACACTTCTTGTGAAATTATTCCTATCATGATGGGATTGTGGGACGACTGATCGCCTACTTCGTTGCATCCCTAATCCGGCCGGGCTTTTCAATCAGGTTGATTCTTACCGAAGAGCCCGGCCTAGATGCAATAAATCATGGACTCTCTGCCTAAGCTGAGCAGATATGGAGTGATGGACTGTCTCATGTATTTGATGGCTTTTCTCACCATGACCAAAATCAGCGCGGCAAAGTTTGAAAATCTTGGGCTAATTCCTCCTTCATGGTATCTTTTCCACCAGTTTTATTGATGGGAGTGACCCATGTCTCAATGCTACTGTGGTTCCGGAAGGGATTTTACAAATTGCTGTGCTCCGGTGCTTGATGGATCCGGCCCGGCAGAAACGGCAGAGGTGCTAATGCGCGCCCGCTATTCCGCATTTGCCACCCAGCAGGCTGAATTTTTACACGAATCCCTGCATCCAGAGCACCGGGATGATCATGACCTGGCCGCCACCCGAAAATGGGCAGAAAATTCCCAATGGCTGGGACTCGAAATAGTGGCGGTTGAAGCAGGTGGTCCGGATGATAGCGAGGGAACGGTGGAGTTTGTTGCGACCTATAAAGAACGCGGTCTGGTGCGCCCCTACCATGAAGTGAGTAATTTTTGTAAAGTAGATGACAGATGGTACTACGTGGACGGGAAATTAGTGATGCCCGAGACTGAGGTCCGTAACCAACCCAAGGTTGGACGTAACGACCCCTGTCCGTGTGGGAGCGGTAAAAAATATAAAAAATGTTGTGGCCGATAGTCGGGGCTTGATTGAAGCCAGGGCAATTGCGCTGCCGTTGGTATTTCTCAAGAAAACGGATGTCGGGCCGTAACCGTTTTAAGATGAACATTCAGAATCCGCAGCCGATACTTTCTATTAAAACAGCAGGCAGTAGCCTGATACTGCTTTGTATTCTGCTGTTCCTGTCACCGCCATCATTGGCGGAGATCTTTAAATACCGGGGGTTAGACGGGACTATCCACTTCACCGATCGGCCTATGGCCGGAAAATACCGCCTAATGTGGAAATCCGGGAAATCCTCATCAAAAAGCGCCTACACTGGCGTCAGGTTCAAGCAAAACAAATCGAAACTCACCCCCTTGATCGATCAGACAGCGGAACAGGTGCGTCTCCATCCGGGCCTATTGCATGCCATTGTGATGGTTGAATCGGCGTACAATCCTCAAGCCAAGTCACACAAAGGCGCCCAAGGGCTGATGCAATTGATGCCTGCTACCGCCAGTCGATATGGCGTCGATGATTCCTATGATCCTCGTCAAAATCTCGAGGGTGGCGCCCGCTACATGAAGGATCTGCTCGCTGAGTTCAAGTCCGATCTAAAGCTTGCCTTGGCGGCATACAACGCTGGCGAAAATGCGGTGCGAAAATACGGTAACCAGATTCCACCCTTTCCGGAAACACAAAAATACGTAAAAAAGGTCATGGGCTACTATAAGAAAAACATGCAGGGCATGGTGAATTAGGATAAGCCACTTCACCCGACCATCAGATAATCCTCTCTTGGCTGGTAGCCCATAGTGGATAATTGCCTCCCGATCAGATCTCTGGCGCCATGGTTGTTGACATAGACCAGGACAAAGGGTCGCGGTGTCTGTCTCAACCAGTCAGGATCGACCACTGGAACATTCTTGATGCGGTTGCCAATCTTCTTGGGGTCGATATCAATCCAGGCCTTGGTCTCGAATCCATGCTTTAGTAATAGTCCACAGCGTTTGCGCGACTTCCGTCCAGCCCCCCAGATGACCAACTCGTCTCTTCTGTTGAGTAATATGGGATCTTTCGCCAGATAGTGCGCACGCAGTTTATCGAAAGCCTCACAGCTGCAACGAGGGTCGACTCTGGATGTCCTTGTCTGGGTATCTCGCCATTCCAGTAGAACCTCGGGAAGTTTGTCCATCAGGTGACCGGATTGATAGAGCCGGAGCCACAAATCATAATCTTCCGGGAAGGGGCCATCACGGTAACCACCGATATTGATCACAGCATCCCGCCGGTAGGTCAGGCTGGGATGGGCGAAAGGTGATTCTATGTACATGTCGTTGATGATGCTTGCATGCTCGAGACACTGATTCTGCCAGGTAATATATTCATGAAAACCCTTCTGGATCTGGTCAGGAGGAAAGAGTGCCACCTGTGTGCCGAGCAGGGTCAGTTGGGGATTATTGGATAACCTCTCAAGTTGCAGTGTAAGGCGCTCAGGCAGCATTCTGTCATCTGCATCCATCCGGGCAATGAATGGGGTAGTGGCCTGCTGCAAACCAAAGTTGAGGGCTGAGACCAGCCCCCGTTGTGGATTTTTCAAATTCCGGATACGAGAGTCGTTGTGTGCAAAGGAGGCAATGTGCTCAGGGGATCTATCGGTGCTGTGGTCATCGATCGCCAGGAGTTCGTAGTCCTGCAGGGTCTGCTGAGATATCGAATGGAGGCATTCATCCAGGGTCTCAGCTGCATTTCTGTAGGGTAGAAGAATGCTGAGTTTTGGCGTCACGGAATAATGGAATGAGTGCTAATCTAGAATGTGCCAGTCAAAGATCAAATTGTCGATGGCCAGAATGCTGTCTTCTGAAATGTCGATCATTCGAAAACCAGTCCAATAGCTTTTGGGTTGTGCCGCCTCCGTTGACCAGACCGCTTCCGCGCCGAATGAGATCCTGCTGTGTTTTTTGATCAGACGTGTCAGTTTGAGGTCGAGTTGATAGACAGATCCGACGTTGATCTGTTCATTACTGAGCAACATCAGTCCCTCAGCACTGATATTCACAACCTTGCCCAATTGAGCGCCGGTAATCTGGTCAAGCACCTCAAGTACTTCATTGGCGACCTTGCGGGGGGATTTGCGTTGTTCAGTCATTTACTGCTTCCCTTGCTGATTATTTAGCGGGACTCTTTACCGGGCTGTTGCGTATTCAGGATGTCATCAGCGATCTCTTCAGTCGTTTTCAGCGAGCGTCGCAGCATTCGTCTGATGGCATGCAGTGTACGTTCCACGAATGGATCATTGCTGTCTTCAAGGATTTTAGATTCACTGGAAATGATCTCCTGGGCCAGGGTGCGCAACGGCTTGATGGCCGTCTGTACTCCCGCCCTATCGACGAACATGCAGGATGATGTCAGTGGACTCAGCCATGAAAGCTTGACCTTCTGCGGTTCGCCCTTGGGTCCACTGGCTATCTCAAACCAGGTGCCAAATTGGATTTTTTTGAGCTTATCCATCATGGCTATTTCTTCCGGCGGAATGGTTTCTACCTTCTCCTTAACAGGCTCTTCCTGTTTCTTGGCGACAGCTGGTTTTTCAGGTGTGGATCCAACAACTGGCTGAGGTTTGGGCTGAACCACTGGTTCTTTATGGGCGGACTCTCCTACACTTTGGGTAGTCTTCGCATTCGCCAGTAACTCGAACAGGGTATGACTTTTTTCCTGATGAAAACCACCGAGTGAAGACAAGCCGGTTTCAATGGCTTTCTTCAGATCAGGCAGGGTGTTTTCCAGCTCCTGCTGTTCACTATCTGATTCTTTTGGTTCGAAGGCCCAAGCGATCTCATCAGCAATGTTGAGAGCGTCTTTCCACTCATCACTCATCTCTCCATCTGGGTGACGGAGCAGGATAAAGACCAGTTTGTCGACCCAGGTCTGTTCCAGAAAATCTTTGGCCGCTTGCGGCAAGTATTCGCTGAAGGAACGGGCCTTCATCTCCTGAGAGGCGCGTTGACGGGCGATGTTGAGTTTCTCTTTGCCTTTGATAGAGTCCTGAGCCCGTTTTTCCAGGATGTCCGATTTGCGGCGGAACTCATCCATCTTTTTACGGAAATTGACGAGCAGACTGGCAAACAGGTTCAGGTCATCGGAAAACTCCTTGAGCACCCGGTCGATGACATTTTGCATGTCGGGATAGATGCCGCGCTTCAGATTGCGTTCATCAATCCAGTGGCTTCCCGCCTCTACAAGGCTGTCGAGTAATTGCCTGGCATCGTGGTTACTATCAGTCAGCACCCTGCGATCAAGGATTGCGATTTTCAGGTAGGGGGTATGCAGGTGGCTTATCAGGGCCTTGGCGACAGCAGGCAGGACCGGATCGTTAAGCATGTACTCGAACAGCATGCCTACCAGGTCGATAGTGTCTTCATCCGCAGCTTCGAGCCGGTTTTCACCAATTTGCGCAAATAGCTTGTGACGTTCTTCTGTCAGGGTATGTTTGATCCGCGAGAGAAACTGCTCATCAACCTCGATGTTGGGAATGATTGCGGCGCTGCTGTTCGCATCGGGGATGTAGGCGGCGCGTTGCGCTGGTTGGATTGAACTAATCGCGCTGACCAGGTTTTGGGTAGTGACAGGTGGGCCGGTAGCTGCTGATCTGCCAGCTCCAGCAGGTGCACCCGGACGACTCTGACGAGGTGAGTGGATGCGTTTGTTGGCCATCAGATCAAGGATGGATTCGAACAACTCCTCACCCAATTCTTCTGGAGACTGAACCGTCTCGTTTTCAGCGTCCGCCTCTGTCTCTGCTTCGGATGATCCGCTGTCAGCGTCTGATTCAGACTTCTGCACAGTAGGGCGCAGGTGAGGCAATACGCCAGCGTCTTTGAGATTGTTGTTGAAGTCCTCATACAGTCCGCCCAACTGTTTCATTACATATTTGTCGAACAGGGCGAGAATAATGATCTTGATTCTGGACTCCAGACCCAGGGAGTCGATGGCATCATTGAAAGCATGCGCCAGATGAGAGGGTCCGGCTGGTATCTGGTGGTGCTTGATGCCATCACCACCGTTAATCACCGTCAGGCGTTGACCCAGCGCATAGAGCTGAGACCGGTGAGCGCCAACCGTCTTGTTGATGATGTTTTCAAGAGCGGTGGCTTCATTCATGGAATCATGGTCTATCAGTTCCAGTTCCGAGTCGTCCTCAGTTTCAGAATCTGCAGCGGACTGTAAGCTGTTCGACCAGAAATTGTCGAAACCATCTGCAAGCATGTCGCGAAATTCATGCTCCACCAGGCCATGTCGGTTTCGAATGACAGACATGGCATCGAAAAAACGATTTTGAACTTCGTTGTTTTCAGCTTTTTGCGCAAAGCTTGTCAGTGCTTTGTCTGAATTGATAAAAAGTTCGGAAAGCAGCGCATTGACATAGACCGTCACCATATCCTTGCAGCGATCAAACAATGGCTGGAATTGAGACTGGTATTTTAACTTTCTGGAATCCAGAGTGGGCACTTTCACATTGTCCTTCAGCGTGGCCGAGAAAGAGACTGGTCAGTAGGCCGACCGTCATCGCCTCATTATGGTTGGTTGTTTTAGAAATCAGTTCACTTGATTAACGCAAGAGTAGCATGAAGATTCCGTTTGATGAACAGAATAAAAAGAACTCTTGCATTAGGCTCAATTAAATGGGCGCCTTGACTCATTGTGGTGTACTGGGTTGATATTACCGCCATTCAGAATAGTTTCGTCAGTCCTCTGAAAATCTTTAATCGTCTCCAATAATCTTATCGTCCTGGGCGGATGAACTGAGCAGCTTTTCTCCCTGTGCAACCGTGCTTGCAAAGATCATCCGGTAGCTGTGGTCGTCATCAGCCGGCGCTGTGCTGCGCAGTGCGCGGACCTTGTCCCGTGCTGCACGGTATTTTTCTTCTGAATCAATGTATTCAAGCTCTTCACTCGGTGAAATCTTGAAGATATAGAAAGGCATGCTTGAACTGCTCCTTGGATTAAATGTGGTTAAGTCGCGCCTGGCGCGGCCGTTATATCAAATGTGGAATGGATTCTAACCCAATGGCCGACCATTGGATAATTAAATAACCCCCTGATTGTCAAAGTTTTATCTAACTGCCCTAGGTGGATCATGAATCCAAAAAAGCTGGTTGACGAGATTGAAAGTCTGGTATCAATGCCGGATGTTTGTGTGAAGGTGAATCGGCTGGTTGACTCCCCCAGCTATTCGGCAAGATCAGTTGGTGAAATCGTCAGCCGCGACACAGACCTCTCAGCGCGGCTTCTAAGGCTGGTCAATAGCTCATTCCTGGGGCTCAGGGCGCCGGTGGACACCATTTCAAGAGCGATAGCCGTAGTCGGAACCAATGAGTTGAGAAACCTGGTGATGGCGACCACGGCGGCCAGAATCTTTACCGGGATTCCCAGTGATCTGGTCGATATGTACGACTATTGGAGCCACGCTGTGATGACCGGTGTGATCAGCCGGGAGTTGGCCGTGCTGCGTAATGTCTTGCACAGTGAACGTCTGTTCGTGATGGGGATGTTGCATGATATCGGGCGTTTGGTGATTTATCGTACACTGGCAGAACAGTCTCGCGACATTCTGTTGATAAGCGGTGGTGATGACTGGCTGCTTCCCGGTACCGAGATGGATATTCTTGGCTTCACTCACATGGATGTAGGAGCCGAACTCCTGCGTAAATGGAACCTGCCTGATGGCCTGATAGCAGTGGCTGGGGGGCATCACGATCCCATGAAGGTAGGTGATTTTCGATTTGAAGCTTCGCTGGTGCATTTCGCGATCGCCCTGGCAAACGGAGAAATGAATGGTGAGTCACTGGAAACGACGGTTACCGGCATAGCCCCCTCGGTATGGGAGATGACGGATCTGAGCCTTGCGGATCTCGAGTCCACCATGGAGGGGATTTCCGCCAAGGTTGTCGAGGTGATGGAACTGATCATGTCTCCCGTGCGTATCAGTCATAAATCATCCAAATCCTGAGCAGGCTAGTCGCTGAAAACCCATCTGTTTTCAAAGGGACTCATGTTTTGAGCCTCTATCAGGGTAGAATCTGCGTCCATGCTCAGACTCTACCAATCCAATCGACTGGAGATTCTCACTCAACGCCTGGTTGAGTTATTGGCGGCGCCTGTGGGTTTACCACTACAGCCCGAAACCCTGGTGGTCCAGCATCCTGGCATGGCGCGCTGGCTGGCCCTGGGGATAGCCGATCGTGCCGGCATCTGCGCAAATATCCGTTTTCCCCTGCCCGGCGCCTTTGTCTGGGAGGTATTCAGCGCCTTTCTGCCGGATGTTCCGCGCACCAATCATTTTGCTCCGGCCCTGCTCAAGTGGAGGGTTTTTGAGCTGCTCGAAGAGCTGAATGACCAGCCACTCTTCAGACCCGTTCAGCACTATCTCCAACAGGATGATGAAAACAGGCGTTTTCAGCTGGCTGATCGACTGGCCGGACTGTTCGACCGATATCTCGTGTATCGACCTGACTGGATTCTGCAATGGGAAGCCGGACAAGCCGCCATTCCAGGCGATGAATGGCAGGCAGAGCTTTGGCGCCGGCTGACGCCCGGCCATGAACGCCATTGGGTTGGCTTGCAGGAGGCGTTATTCGGTTACAGCGGCGAGCGGCCGCCAGGACTCCCTGAACGCCTGTTTCTAATCGGAGTGCCGACCCTTTCGCCGGGGTATCTGCAGGTCATGCAGTGGCTTGCGCAATGGACGGATATCCATCTTTTTCTCCTCAATCCCTGTGCAACCCATTGGGCGGACATCGTCGATTACAAAGCCCTGGCCCGGCAGGAACTCACGGCGAATGGCTCCGAGCTTTATCTCGATGTGGGGAATCCTCTGCTGGCCTCGCTGGGGCGTCAGGGCAGGGACTTCTTTGCCGCCATCAATGAATTCGATCCAGGTTCGGAAGAGTGGTTTGTCGACCCTGGCGGCAGGACATTGCTGAATCGCCTGCAGCAGCAGATCTTGAGGCTGGAAGCCCCCGGCGATATGAGCCTGCAGGACGACAGCATTAGATTTCAGATCTTCCACAGTGCGATGCGGGAGGTGGAGAGCCTCTATGATCAACTTCTGGCGATGCTGGATGAGAGTCCCGATCTGATCCCGGCAGAGATTCTGGTCATGACACCGGACATCGATACCTATGCCCCCCTGATCGATGCGGTGTTCTCCGTACCGGGAGATCGGCCGGCCATACCCTACAGGATCAGCGATCAGGCATTGCACCAGGCCAATCACCACATCTCCGCATTTCTCGAATTGCTGAAAATGCCTGGCTCTCGGTTCAGTGTAAACAAGCTGCTCGGCTTGTTGGAGATACCCACAATTCATCAACGCTTTGGCCTGGATGAGGCTGCTCTGGAAGCATTGACCATCTGGATCGATAAAGCGAATATCCGCTGGGGGCGCGATGGGCAGAGTAAATCCAACCTCGGATTGCCCAACGAACCTCGTAACACCTGGCGCGCGGGGCTGGAGCAAATGCTCCTCGGTTTTGCCATGCCGGCGGAGAGTGATGAACTCTGGCAAGGGATTGCCCCACTGAATGCTGTAGAGGGCTCTGACTCGGAATGGCTGGGGGGGCTGCTGAGTTTTTGTGAGTCAATATTCAGGCTGGAGGAGCAACTTGCTAAACCCCACAGCTTGGCATCCTGGGGCGAGTTGTTACTGAATCTGATCGACGCTTTTTTCAAACCGGACCAGGATGCCGAACTGCCTTTGCAGCAGTTACGGGATGGTATTCAGCAGCTGCGGGATGATGCCGAGGCCACCGGTTTTTCCGGGGAAGTGTCTTTGCCATTGGTGCGTCAGCAACTGGAGCAGACATTTTCCCAGCCCACATCCCGGGGGTTTCTCGGTGGCGGTGTCAACTTCTGTGCATTGGCGCCCATGCGCAGCCTGCCGTTTCGCGTGATCTGCCTGATCGGCATGAATGAAGGGAGCTTTCCCCGGCAGCAGCCAATCATGGGATTTGACCTGATGAGCAGGCGGTTCAGGTTCGGAGACCGTTCCCGCCGTGCGGATGATCGCTATCTGTTTCTGGAAACCCTGCTTTCCGCCCGGCAAATGCTTTACATCAGTCATGTGGGCCGCAGCATCAAGGACAACAGCTCATTGCCACCCTCGGTGCTGGTCGATGAGTTGCGGGATTATCTTGCCCGGCAGATTGGCGAGGAAGGGCTGAATGGTCTGACCCAGGCCCACCCGCTACAAGCTTACAGTCCCGACTATTTCATGCCTGAAAAAGGTTTCTGCAGCTATTCATCCCGGATGCGCGAAGCCGCTCTGCTGGCGGGTCAGGGGCATGCGCAGTCAAGACCCTTGGTGATTCAGCCCCTGCCGGAAACCGGACTGGAGATTGATCAGGTCGGTCTTAAGCAGTTGCTTGATTTCTTTACCAATCCGGCAAGGGGCTTTGCCCGGCAGCGACTCAATTTGCAGCTGGAAGCAGCCGGCGTCCTGCTCGATGAGCGTGAGGCCTTTTCA
This sequence comes from Pseudomonadota bacterium, assembly GCA_039714735.1. Taxonomy (GTDB): domain Bacteria; phylum Pseudomonadota; class Gammaproteobacteria; order Chromatiales; family Chromatiaceae; genus JASJBU01. The sequence continues at coordinate 9,628 of JBDLIT010000076.1, read as the reverse complement.
CTTGAAAAGTACACCGGTGAGTCGCTGGAGAGAGAGTTGGTGCATGCCCTCATGGCCGGGCAATCGGGGCAGGAGTTCTATCAGAAGCTGGATGCAAAAGGCGAGCTGCCGCATGGCAGGCCGGGACAATACACTTTCCAGAAATTGCTGCGCTCCGCGCAACAGATGAAGGAGCGATTGGAATCACTGGAAATGGGAGAACAACTGCCGGCGCGGGATTTTGTGCTGAGAATCGAGGACATGTCACTGGATGGACGTCTGCACGGACTCTATCCAGCCGGACAAATCGGCTTCAATGTGGGCAGTTATCATGCCTATCTCAAACTGAATCTCTGGATCAGACATCTGCTGCTGAGCCAGCTTCGTCCAGCCGGGATTGAGTGTGTATCCGTGTGGCTGGAAAAGGAGGGTCAGGGTCGGTTCAGGCCGGTGGATGATCCGGGAGTCCATCTGTCTCGGTTATTGGATCTGTATCGCCAGGGACTGTGTGCGCCGCTACATTTCTATCCGGGCAGCTCCTGGGTTTATGCCGAAAACTTGATCAGCAAGGGTAATCCGGAGGCGGCAGTCAATGCCGTATTGAAAAAATGGCTGGGTAACGATCGGTTCCCGGGGGATTGGGACAAACCCTATCAGCAACTGCTGATGGCGCGGGACGCCGCGCTGACTAACGCCTTCCATGAGACCAGCCTGGCGATCTTCGAACCCCTCATCGAGCACCTGGAAGCCGTCTGATGGGAGTGATGGATCTGACAACCACACCTCTGACAGGACTGAACCTGGTGGAGGCAAGCGCGGGCACTGGCAAGACCTACACCCTGACCGGGCTCTATCTGCGCCTGCTCATCGAACAATCCCTCAGCCCTGAACAGATCCTGGTGGTGACCTATACCAATGCCGCCACCGCCGAACTGAAGGAGCGGATTCGCAACCGACTGGTCTCGGCGCGGGAGGCATTCGAGTGTGGAGAATCCAATGATCCCCTGATGCAGACGCTACTGCAGTCTGAGCCAGACCCGCAAAGAGTGGTAAAGCAGCTCAATCTGGCCATTGCCGGGTTCGACCAGGCCGCGATTCACACCATTCATGGATTCTGTCAGCGAGTGCTGATCGAGCATGCCTTTGAGACCTCACAACCCTTTGATGCAGAACTGGCGCCGGATCAGGAGTTGCGCCTGCAGCAGATAGCCGACGATTTCTGGCGCACCCGGTTGGCCAACCTGCCGGATGCGCTGACAGAGCATTTTCTGGCCCAGACAGGGTCTCCTGAACGGCTGCTCGCAGAGGTCCGGCAAGGAGTTGGTAAACCCTATCTGGATGTGCGTGGCGCGCAGTGGCCCGAGGGTATTGAGTCAATCGAAGATGACATACGAGAACTGATCCAGACGATGCGTCTGCTGTGGCGGGAAGAGGGGGCTGAGGTCAGTCGTTACCTCACCGAAGACGGCCTGTTCAATCAGAACACTTATAAGCGTCAAAAAGTGCCGGGCTGGTGTCGGGAGATGGAGAGCTGGCTGGCGGAGGAGCCGCCCGTATTGGAGGGGTTTGGTAATCTGAAAAAATTCACCGAGTCTTCGGTGAAGTCTGGGTTGCGTAAAGGGAAGGTCGGGCAGGAATTTATTTTATTCTATAAATGTCAAGAAGTAACAAAGTTAATCGAAAGTAGAATCGAGAATATTCGGCAGGCCATTCGGTCGCTTCGCCTGGAGTTCTTCAACTATCTCACCGAAGAGTTGCCGCAGCGTCAGCAGGCAGCGGGAGAGTGGTCCTATGATGATCTGTTGCTGCACCTGGATCAGGCCCTGTCTGCTCAGCAGGGGGACCGACTGGCGCTGAGTCTGAGCCAGCGTTTCCCCGCCGCCCTGGTGGATGAGTTTCAGGATACCGATCCGGTGCAGTATCGGATCCTCAGCAGGATCTACCCAGGTAGCGGGTGTACTGTATTCATGGTGGGAGATCCCAAACAGGCGATCTACAGCTTTCGTGGCGCTGATATCTTCGCCTACCTCACCGCCAGAGATGCGGCCCAGGGCCACTACACGCTGGAGACCAACTGGCGCTCGACGCCACAATTGATACGGGCCATCAACACCCTGTTTGGTGCAAATCCAGCAGCCTTTTTCTATCAGCAGATCCCATACACCCCGATTCATGCCGCCCCGCCCAAGGCGAAGGGCCTGATCGAGAAAGGTGACAAGCAGGGGGCATTCAGAATCTGGCAGCTCCCTTTCGACGCTAAGGCAAACCTGCCGGCCGTGCGGCAGGCGGTGGCTGATGGGACGGCCAATGAGATCCTCAGACTCTTAAATCTGGCCCGCACAGGGCGTCTGAGCATCAACAGCAGGCCATTGGGAGGAGGGGATATTGCGGTCCTGGTGCGAACCCATCAACAGGCAGAACTGATTGCCGCCTCACTCATGGATAGGGGTGTGCTCAGCGTACGCACTGCGCAGGACGATGTTTATCTAACCGCACAGGCGGAGCAACTTGAGCGACTCATGCTGGCGTTGATAGAGCCCAGGCGTGAAGCGCTGCTGCGTGCTGCGCTGAGCACCGAACTGTTGGGTTGGTCAGGCGCCGAGATAGACCAGTTGAGTCGGGATGACGACGCTCTGAATGATCAGCTCGAGAGGTTCATCGCCTATCATCAGACTTGGCGTGATGCCGGTTTTATCCGTATGTTCCGCCAGGTACTGAATGAGCTGGATGTGGAGCGGCGCTTATTGTCCTACCGGGATGGAGAACGCCGCCTGACCAACCTCTATCAACTGAGTGAGTTGTTACACCGGCACGACAGCAGCACACAACCAGGGATGGATGGGCTTTTAAAGTGGTTTTCCCGACAGCGTCTGGATGAGGCCTCTAAGGATGAAGAGCGTCTGCTGCGCCTGGAAAGCGACAGTGATCTGGTGAAATTGGTGACCCAGCATGGCAGTAAGGGTCTACAGTATCCCGTCGTGTTCTGCCCCTTTTTGTGGGATGGGAGCCCCGGATCCGGTAGATCCAGAACTGCCTATCTGTTTCATGACCCTCAGGCATCCTATCAAGCGGTTTTCGAACTGGGTTCCCAGGATTTTGAACAGAATCAGCGCTATTTAAGAGAGGAAGAGCTGGCGGAAAACATTCGCTTGCTCTATGTGGCCCTGACCCGCGCCCAGTATCGCTGTTATATGCCTTGGGGGAAAACCAAAAAGAGTGAAGGCTCGGCGCTGGCTTGGTTGCTCCACCCGCCGTGCATGGACGCAGAAGGTAGAGCAACGCATGGAGCAGTTGCCGAGGACGTCCAGGAGCGGCCGCCGTCCGTGGGTGCAAATCATTCGCTGGAAAACTGCCAGGCAGCGTTTAAAAAGCTCACGCCGACAGCGTTTGAGCAGCGTCTTGAAGGTTTGGCGGCAGCGTCTGGTGGGCATGTCAGTGTGATTCCTTTGCCATCCGGCGAGGTGAGTACTCAGCTGAATCTCGAGCTGCCTCCCGACCTGGGGCCTGCGAGGACGTTTAAAGGGTTGATGAAACCCGCCAGATGGGTCAGCAGCTTTTCTTCGCTGACATCCGGAGAGGGTTCCGATCTTCCGGATCACGATGCGGCATCCACGCCCTGGGATGATGATCGCCAGGAGCCGCAATTCAATATCCACGGCTTTCCGCGAGGAGCCCGGCCGGGAACCTGCCTGCATGCCATTTTTGAGGAACTCGACTTCACCCTGGGTTCACCGCCGGAAGTAGAACGCTTGGTTGAATCGACGCTCGATGCTTACGGCATTGAGCAGCGTTGGCAGCCGGTGATTGTCGATATGCTCAGGTCAGTCGTGTCAACACCATTGAACGCAGAGGGGCTGGTGTTGAAAAATATTACGGGGCATCAGCGTATCAATGAGATGGAATTTTACTACCCGATTCAGAAGCTGGAACCAAAGCTCCTCGAATCCCTGGCCCGCAAGCATGGCTTTGCCAGGTCACCGGAGATCATGCGCGAATTCAGTGAACTGGAATTTGGGCGTGTCCAGGGTTTCATGAAGGGCTTCATCGACCTGATCATTGAAGTGGATGGCCGGTTCTATCTGCTGGATTACAAATCCAACTGGCTGGGTGAGGACCGATCCTGCTATGCGCAAGCCAACCTACGCGAGGCCATGCTTGCCCATCACTACCCGCTGCAGTACCTGTTTTATGTGCTTGCCTTGCACCGCTACCTGAGACAACGTCTTCCGGATTACGCATATGACACGCATTTTGGGGGTGTCTTCTATCTCTTTCTGCGAGGCATGAGTCCACAGACCGGTCCTGAATACGGTGTCTTTCAAGAGCGTCCTCCAGGCGCATTCATCCAGGCGCTGGATCAATGGCTGTCTGAGGGCGAGCCATGATCAGGCAGGACTCATGCATAGCCAGGCTTCATACAGAGCGGCAGATCGGCGCGATGGATCTGCATTTTGCCCGCTTTATGCAGGACAAGGCTAACCGTCCCTCAGAAGAGCTTGCCCTGGCTGCCGCGCTGGTCTGCCGCGCTACAGCCGAAGGTCATGTGTGCCTCAATCTCAGGCAGATCGCCGGGCAGCAATTATCAACCGGGGATGAGTCGGCGCCGCTTGTGGCGCCTGATTTGGAGCGCTGGCGAGAACTGCTGTGGAGCAGTGGGGTGGTCGGTAACCCGGGGGACCATCAGCCATTGATTCTGGACCGGGCGGACCGGCTCTATCTACATCGTTACTGGGACTATGAGCAGAGGCTCGCAAAACAACTGTATGCCCGTGCCCATCAGCGGATTGATGATGTGGATCTTGACAGATTGACCCTCGGGATCCAGGGTCTGTTTCAGGACTCGGGCGGAAAGGCGGTGGATTGGCAGAAGGTGGCGGCCACGACTGCGTTATTACGCCAGCTGAGTGTCATATCCGGTGGGCCAGGGACCGGTAAAACCACCACGGTGACCAAGATTCTTGTCCTGCTGCGTCAGCAGCCCGGTGGAAATGAACTCCGAATTGCCTTGGCGGCGCCGACAGGCAAGGCCGCCTCGCGCATGCAGGAGGCGGTGCGTAGCGCCAAGGCCTCGTTGTCGCTTCCACCAGAGCTGGCGGAGACTATACCCGAGCAGGCCTCAACCCTGCACCGCCTGCTGGGAGTCCGGCGGGGAGAACCCGTTTTTATACATCATGCAGACAACCCCTTGCCGGTGGATGTCCTGATCCTGGATGAAGCCTCGATGGTCGATGTGGCGTTGATGGCGAAACTGCTTGATGCCTTGCCGGCAAGCTCCCGTCTGATACTCCTGGGTGACAAGGATCAACTCGCCTCAGTAGAGGCGGGAGCGGTGTTGGGTGATATCTGTAGCGGATGTCAGGGTCCTTCCCCCAAGTTTGCAGACGAGCTTCAGACTTTAACCGGAGAGGAGGGCTTGGCAATCGGTGGAGGTGGTGGACTCTGTGACTCCATCATCGTACTCCGGCACAGCTATCGGTTCGGCGCAGAGAGCGCCATCGGTCGGCTGGCTCTGGCGGTCAACAATGGCGATGCGGATAGTGCTGCTGCCTTGCTGGTTTCTGATGCCGAGAAAAATGCGATAGTTCATCTACATGGTGAAAAAGATGTTGCTAGAGTTGCTGCAGAAAAATACCAGTCATTTTTCAAATTGATAGAGTCCGATGCTCCAGTGGAATCTCTCTTTCAGGCAATGGACCGCTTTCGCGTGCTCTGTGCCCTGAAGCATGGCCCTGCAGGTGCTATCCAAATGAACCGGCGGATCACCAGTTACCTGCAGCAAGCCGGCCTGAGGGTGGAGGATGAGTGGTTTTGCGGGCGCCCTGTGATGGTGACGAGGAACGACTACCAACAAAAGCTCTATAACGGGGATGTTGGCATCATGCTTCCTCAGCCGGGTAGGGGAGGTGCATTGGCAGTGGCATTCCAGGGTGAAGATCATGCCTTGCGCTGGCTGGCTCCAGCCCGGTTGCCTCCTCACGAGACGGTATTCGCCATGACGGTACATAAAAGTCAGGGATCGGAATTTGACCAGGTACTTCTGCACCTGCCTGCCAAGGATACACCCCTACTCAGCCGGGAACTGCTCTATACAGCAATCACAAGGTCCCGAAAGGGTTTTATCCTTGCCGGCCCGATTGAGGTTTTCAAAATGGCTGTGCAGCGAAAATTGGTCCGCAACAGTGGGCTGGCAGATATATTAGCCCGGAAAATTCACCCGTTCGCGACAAAAATAATTTAACTGTTTGTTTCTTCTTGGAATGGCTGGAATATTAGCGAAGTACTAAAGTGTACCCGGTGCTTGCTGAACGCGCCCTCGCACCGATCTCGCCGCCCAGAGCTGGTATTTTTTCAATCGCCAATAGCTTAGGCTATTGCCTCAATCAAAAATCCAACTCTGAACAACGATCTCAGCGCGATCATCACGTTCACAGGTGAAATTTCCGGACTATATGACAGATCTTTTCTGACCACATAAAAATAAACTTAGGATGGCTAATCCCCGGTTGTGGTAGGGTATGCCTGCTTGAGAAATTGGAAGTGCATTCTTAATTGTTCAAACTTCATTCCAATCAATATGTTACAAGTCTTTTGTGATAAATAAGTTTAACATTAACTGCAGTCATGAGAGGCTTATCCAGGTCATCCATATTGTTTGCCCCATGCTGAATTCAGCAATCATGCTGTCCAGCCGTAAAGAATTTGCAATCAAACACGAAGGAGACGAAACGTCATGATCAAACCCATTGGTTCCGATGAGCTAAAACCTTTATTCGTCTACGATCCGGAGGAACACCATAAACTTTCCCATGAGGCTGAAAGCCTGCCGTCCGTGACAATCAGTTCACAGGCCGCCGGCAACGCCGTCATGATGGGTGCTGGTTATTTCAATCCCCTGCAGGGCTTCATGAGTGTGGCTGACGCCATGGGCGCAGCGGAAAAGATGACGCTCACGGATGGCAGCTTCTTCCCGGTTCCTGTTCTCTGCCTGCTGGAGAGCGCCGATGCCATTGGTGATGCCAAGCGTATCGCATTGCGTGATCCCAATGTTGAAGGCAACCCGGTGCTGGCAGTCATGGATGTGGCGGCCATCGAGACCGTGAGTGACGAGCAGATGGCGGTCATGACCGACAAGGTCTATCGTACCGACGACATGGAGCATGTGGGTGTCAATGCCTTCAACACCCAGGGCCGCGTTGCCGTCTCCGGTTCAATTAAAGTGCTGAACTTCTCCTATTTCCAGGCTGATTTCCCCGATACATTCCGTACCGCGGTGGAGATCCGTAACGAGATCAAGGAGCATGGTTGGGAAAAGATCGTTGCCTTCCAGACTCGTAACCCCATGCACCTGGCTCATGAAGAGCTGTGTCACATGGCCATGGATCGGTTGGGCTGTGACGGCCTGGTGATTCACATGCTGTTGGGTAAGCTGAAGAAGGGAGATATCCCTGCTCCAGTGCGTGATGCGGCGATCCGCAAGATGTCCGAGCTCTACTTTCCGCCAAACAGCGTGATGATCACCGGTTACGGTTTCGATATGCTGTACGCCGGTCCCCGTGAAGCGGTTTTGCATGCCTATTTTCGTCAGAACATGGGCGCCAGCCATTTCATCATAGGCCGTGACCATGCCGGTGTCGGTGACTACTACGGTGCATTCGATGCCCAGACCATCTTTGATGACGAAGTGCCTGCCGGCGCTATGGACATCGAGATCTTCAAGGCGGACCACACTGCCTATTCCAAGAAGCTCAACAAGGTGGTGATGATGCGTGAAGCTCCGGATCACAGCAAAGAAGACTTCGTGCTGCTGTCAGGCACCAAGGTGCGTGAGATGCTGGGTAATGGTATCGCGCCTCCCCCTGAGTTCTCCCGTCCCGAGGTTGCCACTATCTTGATGGACTACTATCAGTCTTTGAATAGTTAAACAGGCGCAACCGACCCAACGGGTTCGGAAAATGAAAGAAGGCCCATCGTTTTGATGGGCCTTCTTTTTGTGCTGAGTACACAGCCTGGAAATACTGTTTCGGAGGCTGGATCAGGATAACGAATTGAGGGGAATAAAAAAGGAGCGGTAGACTGCTGCTGTCTAGCCGCTCCAGAGATTTTTATTATTAGTATTTCGTTATTGTTATTTCTTCACTTCACGCATGCTGCTTGAATTTTTGAGTGCCAACCAAGCAGAGCAATCCAGTGGCCAAGAGAAAAAGAGCGCCGGGTTCGGGCACTGATATCTGTTGGCTGCCATTGATGTTGTCGTTCCCGCAGGACATGCTCCAGTCGCTGCGTTAATCGGTGTCGCGGTCATTCCGGAGGCCAGAAGTACTAAGCCGAAAGCCAGTTTAGTTTTATTGGTTTTGTACATCTTTTTACTCAGGTCTGTATGTTTTGATTATTTTACAAACAAGGATCGTGCCAATTTAAAATAACCATTAAAAACAATTAGATAATGTCGGGAACGATAATCTTATGGGTGTTGTGTTAAAAATCCCGACAGACACTTCGGGTAAATCACAGCTCAGTCAGACTTTCTTTCTCAGAGCTAATCAAGATAGTAATTAATTTCTTATATATTCGAGAAAATAACCCATAGATTAAGACTTAAGAAAAGTATGGGGATACTGTCCACTGTCAAGAATACCGACATAAGAATTAATCGCTTTACCTGATGAAAGCAGATCGTGCTTGCGGGATGAGAAACCGTAGATGCTGAAGCGATCACCCATTGCAGAGAGGAGGGTGTTGTAAAAGGCTGCGACTTCTTCTCCCTCCAGTGGCGGCAAGGGTTGCAGCACTACATAGGGATAATCACTAACTATCTTTTTAAGAATTATCAGGAAGCTTGATTGGGACCTGAGAAATTTTTGTCTGTCAGGTCGTCAGCCTTGCATAGAGCAGCGGTAACTCCTTGGGAAGCTGGGATGGCTTGTGGATGACGACATAACTGCCAGTGCCGAACAGGTGGGGTAGGTAGTCGTTGGCCTTGGTATCGATGGTGACACAGAAGGGTTGCAGGCCAAGTTCTCGGGCCTCACGGATGGCCTGCCGGGTGTCTTCAATACCGTAACGGCCCTCATACTTATCCAGGTCATTGGGTTTACCGTCCGTCAGAATCATCAATAGCCTGCGTTCCGAATCCTGCTCTTTGAGTAGATTGGTGCTTTGCCTGATCGCAGCTCCCATACGGGTGTAGTAGCCGGGCTTGATGGCGTTGATCCTTCCCCTGATAGCCGCGTTGTAGTTTTCCTCGAAGGTCTTGATCTGATGAAAGCGGATCGGGTCGCGCTTGCGGGATGAAAAGCCATAGATGCTGAACCGGTCACCCGTTGCAGACAGGCTCTCCGCAAACAGAAACAGACTGTCGCGGATCACATCGATGACCCGGGCGTGGTTATTGACCCAGGTGTCGGTGGAGAGGGAGAGGTCCGCCAGCAGTAGACAGGTGAGATCCCGCGAGCCGATCCTCAGCTCTTTGTAGAGCCCGTCGCCGGTGGTGGCATGGCCGGTGGCCCGGTCGGTGGAGAAGCGCAGATAGGCATCCAGGTCGATCTCACTGCCATCCTGCTGTGCCCGGTGCCAGACACGGGCCGGGGCCAGTTGCTGAAATTGTGCGCGCAGCCTCCGGGCAGTTTTGCGTAGCGAATCGGGGAGGGGG
>JBDLIT010000075.1:0-20270 GCA_039714735.1 Pseudomonadota bacterium | reverse complement strand
GCCGGAGAAGGTGGAGCGTTTTCTTGAATATCTGAACAAGTCTTCGGATGAGGGGGTGACCCAACTGCTGGCGCATATCGACAATCAGGTCTCGCTCATCGAAGAGCGGATCGAAGAGATCAATCAGACCATGATCAAGGTCGATTTCCAGCCGGGGTGCTATCTGCATCTGCAGCCACGACGAGTGATCCATGAGACCCTGACATCTATTCAGAAGGCGCAACGGCGACTGCGTAGTGCGGCGCTGAAAGAGGATCAGGGTGAGTCTCACTACCGCGCCCTGGTGGATCTGGTCAGCCTGCTGCGTGATGCGGTGGAGCGGAAAAAGACCGTGGGGGCAAAGGCGCTGCTCGATCCACGCTACCGCCTGCAATTCACTATCTCGGTCATAGAGCGAGATGGGGAAAGAGTGATCGAGGTGCGCACCGGATCACAAGGGGGCAGTGGTGGCGAAAAGGAGATCATCGCCAGCTATATCCTCACCGCCTCACTGAGCTATGCTCTCTGCCCGGACGGCATGGGCCACCCGCTGTTCGGCACCGTGGTGCTCGATGAGGCCTTCTCCAAGAGTTCGCAGGCGGTCGCTGCGCGGATTATCGAGGCCTTGCGCCAGTTCGGACTGCACCCCCTGTTCATCACCCCCAACAAAGAGATGCGGCTGCTGCGCTCGCACACCCGCTCGGCGATCCTCGTGCACCGGCGTGGACAGCGCGCCACCACTACATCGCTGAGTTGGGAGGAGTTGGACCAGCAGGCAATAAAACGGCTGATGCGTGCCGGTGAAAACGCCTGATCAACTACGCCTCAAACTGAGGCGACAGTGGCTAAATGGTGAACTGCGCCAGAAACGCTTGCTGGAGCCTGACCAGTGGCCATTGAAGTTGTCCATCGGCAAACCCTCACCGGCAGTGATGACTCAGGATATCGCCGCCGTCAGGGAGCACATGCAGCGCTGGCGGAAAGTGACGGAAGGGAAGGTCGACTGGCATCCGGTCAACTACCGCAGCACCGCCGAAGCGGTTCAACTCCCCATCAGCTGGACACTGCACTCGGCTGGTGAGTGGATAGATGCAATGGCCGATGAGACCATCCGGCAGGAGTATCTATTGTTATCCACGGTTATCAGCGCTGTCGAACCACTGTTTCACCCCCTGATTGTTCGCCAGCGACAACAGCTGTTGTCCCGTGGAGCGGAAGAGACCATCAAGGCGTGTGAGGTGGCACTGCAACTTGAGCCCGGCAGTGCTGCCGGTAGACCCCTGCGGGCGCTCTCTTTTGCCGGTTGCGACAGCAAGTTTTTCGAACGCAATCGCACCCTGTTGGGCAAACTGCTGGAGCAACGATTCGGCCAACAAGGTATGGAACAAGGGTTGGAGCACTTTCTTGGTGCGCTGGATGAAAGTGAACACTGGTTGTTGGTTGCTCCGCTGCAAGTAGGGCTGTTCCCCTTCAAACAGCAGCGAGTAAGAAGCAGTGAGCTGGCCCAAACGCCGCTTCCAGGCACTCATCTGTTGGTTGTCGAGAATGAACGCTCCCTCTATCAGTTGCCGCCACTGCCCGGCACCATCGCCATATTGGGAGCGGGACTCAATCTGAACTGGATGGACGCCGCCTGGATCAGAGAAAAAAGCCTTGCCTATTGGGGAGATATCGACACCTGGGGTTTGACCATGCTGGCCACGGCCCGGTCACATCAATCGGCCCTGACGCCACTCTTGATGGATGAGGAAATCTTCGAAAGCTGTTGCAAAGAAAGCGCGGTCGTTGAGCCGGTAACAGCAAGCCAATCTGCGCCATCCATGCTCACTGAGCACGAGACGGCACTCTATTACCACCTCGTTGGCTTGGAAAAAGGCAGGTTGGAGCAGGAGTTTGTCCCTGATGCACTCGTGAAGAGGGAAATTGCCCGATGGCTATCCCAATTTGGATTTTCTCACGGGCGAGGCCACAAACATGATGCAAAAGCCCAATAGTGAGATGAGTGTCAGCCATTTGGCAAAGGCGTAAAGTCTTCTGCTTCCAGAATTGGCCTTGTTCAGGATCTCAAACTCCTGCAGGTAGATGGTTTCGCAGGCGCCGTTGCCGGTGTCTGTTCTGACTGTGCTGGTGCCTCTCCTGAATCCATTGCCTGGATTTGCATAACTGGCCAATACACCTTTCAGGTGGATATGGTCTCCGGCCTGCGCCGCCATCAGGTTTCGCTTTATCTCATCGTCATCGGCCAGCAGGTGGTTGTTGGAGAGTTGGGGCATGGAGAACCGTGAAGCGATTTCCGCATTGTCCCAGTAGGCCCAGCAGGTCCAGCTGTCATTGCTGAAGTCCATCTCGCGGTAGACTCCGTTTTTAATATTATCGCCCCAGACCACACAGAGGTCCCGTACATTCAGAAAGTCCTGCCAGCGTCTGTGGTGGGTGATATCGGTGAAAGAGTCGGAGTCATGATAGCTGACAACGACTCCGTGGAGTTCATAATCGAAAAATGGTTTGACGCTATAGGTCTGATCGCTGGCCGTGGTTTCGAATGGTTGCTCGTGCGTCTTTGACTGGCGTGGTTCGGCGAGCAGGTCCGTGTCATAGAAGTCAGCTGGGGGCAAGCGGTCTTTCTGGAAATAGGTGATTGTAGTCGTGACCAGACTGATCAGGAAGATCCATTTGAAAACGCTTTGCAGCCGGCTGGTCAACATATCAATTCATCATCAAGGGTTGAGTGAGTCACTATGAAATGCTGAATGGTGGAACACGTCATGCTGATGACGATATGGATTGTGACTGATGGGGGAGTGTGTTTTCCTCAGAGTTACAGGAAAGGATTTAAGATAAAATTCTGCTGTTAAATTAGAAAAAGTTGACAGTCAATTAGTTAGATTTGATCCACGTATTTTTATCTCATCAGAGATTTTTAGAACACCGTCGATACCCAACACACCGATAGCCTGTTCTTGGTTGTTCTGTACAACGGGTATGACTTCACTGTAAAGCGGTCTGCGAATGAAAGTTAATTCCCAGCCGAATTTCTTTAATACTTCCATTCCATTAAGCTGTTTGTTATTCAGAAAAAAAGAAGGTGATGAAGGTATAGGGCTCTGCCCAGTACGCTTGTCAATCTCCATTTGTTTCCTCCCTCCGGTAAGACATAAGCAAACCTTTAATTTATTAGTTTATTATAAAAAAGTAAGAACAAAGGTTTCCGCACCTTGTTTTCACCTGAAAGCGTAATTGTAGTTCATATTGAAGAATAGGAAACAATCAGAGGGAGCGTCAACTCTAAATGGCCTTCCATCTCATTGAATCTATTTATGTGATGAATCGTACAGGATGAGATGCGGTAAAAAATCACGTTATGATGGGATTTCCATCTCCTTAGCAGATATTAAATCCTGGCCCGTCAGGGCCAGGATTCGCGAGAGGATATTGGTTCCTATGTAAGGAACAGCTAGATGTTAACTGATTTATAGAGTCTGGATGTGTCAATTATTGTTAATGTCTTGCTTGATAATGCAGTGTCCTTGTCGCGCTGCTGATTACATTGACTCATCTGAAGCAAATGGCAAGTGCGGGTTTCTCTGGAAAAAAGCAGGCAATAGACATCTTTTATCATACTACTTTCTCACGCCTTCAATGCTCAGATAGAGTTCGACCTCTTTGGATGCGGACCCCAGATTGTAGTTGATGCCAAAATCGGCCAGGGTCAAATTTGTCTGACCCTGGAAGCCACGGCGGTATCCACCCCAGGGATCATCACCATGACCCACGTGGGAAACCGCGATGGTCAATGGCTTGGTAACGCCATGCAGAGTCAGGTCACCCTTCAGTTCGCCCTTGCCGTCACCCAGATCCTTGTAACCGGTGCTCATAAAACTGGCCTTGGGGTGGTTTTTGACATCCAGAAAATCCTCTCCACGAAGATGTTTGTCACGCTCAGCATGGTTGGAGTCGATGCTGGTCACATCGATATCCACGTTGACCTTGGCGGCCGCTGGATTTTTCTCATCGTAGCTGAACTCACCGGAAAAGTTGTTGAAACGTCCCAGCAGCCAGCTGTAACCGAGATGGGCGATCTTGAACTGGATAAAGGCATGCGCACCTTTGGTATCGATCATGTAGTCTTCGGCCTGCAGACTGAGGCTGCTCAGGGACAGCAGGGATGCGGCCAGCAGGCCGGTTAGTGGTTTGTGATTCATTATGATTGCTCCTCGGTTTTTGCGAGACCCAACATACGGGTCAGTGTGGTATCACGGTCAAAGAAATGGTGTTTTAGGGCGCCTGCTGCATGTACGGTTGTGATGCCGATCAGGGTCCAGGCAAGGATTCTGTGTATGTCACCCATCACGGTCTCCTGCTGATCGATTGCGGTGAACAGAGCTGGAATCTCGAACCAGCCGAACACCGAAACCGCCCGCCCATCAGCGGTGGAGATTAGATAGCCTGTGATGATGATCGCCAATGGCAACAGGTAAAGCAGGATGTGCGCAAGATGGGCAGCACGCACCTCCCAGGATTTGTGGTTGGGCAGGGTGGTTGGCGTGCGATTCAGCCAGCGCCAGGCCAGGCGTAATAAGATGACGATCATCAACAGTACGCCGATGCTGCGATGCAGATCCGGGGCCTGGCGGTACCAGGGACTGTAGTAATCCAACTCAGTCATCCATAGCCCCAGACCAAACAGGCCAAACACACTGAAGGTCACCAGCCAGTGCAACAGAATGGTGGTCAGGCCCCAGCTATTGGGTGTATTACGCCACTGCATCTTGTGCTTCTCCGACATGGCCGAACAGGCCATTGTTGTAGTCTCTGTAGGCCTGCTGAATCTCCTCGAAGGAATTCATCACAAAGGGGCCATGGCGGACCACGGGTTCATTCATCGGACGACCTGCGACCAGCAGAAATCGGCTCTCCGTATGGGTTTCAATCCGTACGCCGTCACCCTCCTGCAGGACAGCCAATTGGCCAGTGGAGATGTTGGAAACCCTCTGTTCCGCGTCCAGCACCTGTATCTCTCCGGTTATCAGATAGACGAAAGTGTTGTGCTTGCTAGGTATGACCTCTTCATAGGTGGCACCCGCCGGGAGGGAGACATCGAAATAGATCGGGTCTGCAGCAATTTGGCTCACGGCTCCCCGAGTACCCTGAACAGTTTTACCGGCGATCACGCGGACTCTTATACCATTGTCCCGAATTTCCTCAGGTATCTCAGCCGGTTCGAGCTCCTGGTAACGGGGTTCAGCCATCTTCTGCGCGGCAGGAAGGTTGACCCATAATTGGAAGCCCTTCAACAGACCGTCTTCCTGCTCCGGCATCTCTGAGTGCTCAATGCCCCGGCCGGCGGTCATCCACTGTACGCCACCTGCACTTACTACGCCGTTGTGACCGGCGCTGTCCCGGTGATGGATGCGTCCGGCAAGCAGATAGGTCACTGTTTCGAATCCTCTGTGAGGATGAGGGGGGAAGCCGGCGATATAGTCATTGGGATTGTCCGAGTGGAAAACATCCAATAGCAGAAATGGATCCAGCATCGAAAGACCGTTAGTGGGTAAGACTCGGGTCAGCCGCACCCCAGCGCCATCCTGGGTATCTGCACCTGAGACTATCTTGGTTACATGCCTTGGGTTTTTGGTCCGGTTAATCATGTTGGTCTCCACATGGATATCATTGGATGAACACCGATCTCAATGCACGGTATTTTGATTGCAAATTCACACTGTCCTGGTAGGTGATGATTCATGCTGGAAAGTTTAGGGGTAGATACCCGAGTAAACTAGTAGGCAATATTGGGAATGTTTGTTCCAAAATTGGAACAATTGGATTTCTATGTGCTTGTCTAGCTCAGAGCCGGCTGGCAATGAAGTCGATAAAACTGCGTAGCTTGGGGGTGAGGTGCCGGGGGGATGGGTAGACCGCATAGATACCGTCTTCCGGCAGCTTCCAGTCTTCGAGGATCGGCACCAACAGGCCCTGATCCAGGGCCTCCCGGCACAGAGTCAGAGGCAAAATGGCAATCCCAAGACCGGCAATCGCGGCATCCTGCAGAGTGCTCATATTGTTGGCAGTGAGCTTTCCTTCCAGATGAATCTGCGTCATGTGGTTGGGACCGCTGAAGCGCAACAGGGTGCGGCCATCCGGGTCTGGATAGACCAGGCAGCTATGCTCGGATAACTGCTTGGGTGTCTCTGGAGCGTGGTGTTGTTTCAGGTAGCCGGGCGCCGCGCAGACCAGCAGACGGGTTTCACCCAGGCGTTTGGCAATCAGGCTGGAGTCTTCGAGCCGGCCGGCGCGCAGGGCCAGATCGTAGCCCTCTTCGATGAGATCAGCAAAGCGGTTCGACAGGTCCAGTTCCAGACTCACTTGTGGGAAGTGGCGGAGATATTCAGCGGCCAGCACGCCGAGCAGGTTTGTTCCAAACTCAACAGGTGCAGTCACCCGCAACAGGCCCCGGGGTGTCTCCTGACTGAGACTCACCGCCTGTTCCGCCAGTTTGGCCTCCTGCACCATGCGGTTGCAATGAGTGTAGAAGTCTGTCCCCACATCCGTGAGCCGCAGAGAACGGGTGGTGCGTTGTAACAGCCTGCTATCCAGCTGGCTTTCGAGCTTTGAGATCCGCCGGCTGAGGGTGGATTTGGGCATGCCCAGTTCCCTGGCGGCGGCAGTGAAACTGCCTGCCTCCACGACCTGAGCAAACAGCAGCATGTCGTTGAGGTCGATCATCGGATCGGTTTATCTAAAGAACGCATCGCTATTTGTTGTTATTGTCCCGCTCTCTTTTTTTCCAATATGCTAACAGTAACGTGGTGATGCCGAGTGCAACCCCAGTGGAGAGAATCATCCTGGCCAACCATTCCGGCCAGGCCGGTTGCGGTGTGATGAGGGCAAAAGTCCCAATCAAGATCAGCCAGAAAGCGAGTTTACCGAGCAGCGCTGATTTCATTACAAATCTATCTCCAAATTGTTGACGGAGTACTAGGCTATAGGGCGGAACGAAAACCTGTCAACAGGTTACGCCTGCCTGGCGTATTTGGAATCAAATGAGCGGATGATCGATTGGTAATTATAAAGTTATAAAAATTGGTGATTAGGTACAAAGTTCAGTTAAAAGATTCCTCCCCCTCAAATTTATGTCTATACCAGGAAAATTCATACAAACAAAGGAATAAGGAAGCAATGCAGGATCAAGCTTAGAGCTTGACCCTATCAATTCCTGCTGCGATTCCTTTTGGATTTTCATTGACACTATTGAGCATGTGTCTTGCGATTAGGGACAACAGAAAAGACTCATAGATGGCAGCCATGACAAAAACGCCCCCTGAAACCCATAAAGCTGCCTCAATAGAGATATAACCCATGTAATGGATCAAAAATGTGAGCGTTATAATAAGCGACCCACCGACTAGAGACACGCATACCATGCGGCACCTAAAGGGGAGCTTGTTGTTTTGAGTAGTGGTATTTTGCATATAAGTATCTCCTTTCCTGATGTTCGACCTGTCCATCAGCAAACCGACCATGGCGGCCTTTTAAGGGTCTTTCTGCAATACACTAGTTGAGGGTTTAGTACCCGGTTTTTGCCTGCGCTATATACATAGTTAAGCGCATAATGAGACCGAATTAAAGTACCGTATTATGAAAATGTCATAGTGCCAACGGGGCATTCGATGGAAAAATGATAGATCCATCACCCAATGGGGCACGGATTCGGTCGATTTCTGAGTCGGCTGTTTGGACCCACACTCCTTATCCAACTGAGGATTATAGGTTCAACAAACGGTAGTCGAGGTGGAAGAGATGCTATTGATCTCAATGGAGCGAATGACTGAAACGGCATTATCCAGTTCGCGGACTCTTGTCCATAATTTTTCCGGCTGATTGATGCAGATATCGAGTAGTCGATCCGAGGTAAGCCAGATAAGTTCTCTTCTTTTTTTAAATAATTGTTGTGGATTCACTTCCCATAATCTGTTCATTCGATTGAGTGTTTTATATTCGACTTCTACAAAAAAAGTTTTCCATTCCTTAGGTTTCTTACCTTTCACATTGAGCCTTTGGCACCACCAGTCAGGGTGGTTTCGCTGGGTATTCTGAAGAAGATTCAGTACAACCTGTATTTGTGACTCTGCATGCAGGCTCAAGTTTGCATCTTCGGGGTGATCATTGAGAAACATGGCTTCAGTCTCTTCGACAAACTCCCTGGCTGCGGTCTGGTGTTGGGTTTCACCCGAAAGACTGCCGCCTCCGAAATCAACAAGTAGACCTGCTCTTCTGCCACTGAAGGTCTTGTGAAAGAGGAAATGGATCTGCCCACCAGACAGGGCAAATGGAATGATACCTGCGCCTCTCTTTATCGACATATTGTGATCCGGCTCAGGGTCCATCGGGCTCTATCCATTCGGTATTACAAAATTCATCTTCAGAAACCTCCTGAATGAGGATGTTGGCTAGCCTGCATTCGTCACTTAGGAGCTCTCTGAATCGCCCCCACACACTGTCATCAAACATCACGATTTCCGCAAAATCACCATCCACACCAGGAAACATAAACCCATAGGCCTGCATGCCTTTTGCGAGCATGTTTAGGTCGGGAAAAGGCTCTGACCAAAGTTCAAAAAGGCTGGAGTAGTCAAAAACCGGAGCTGAATCTGCCGCAGAGAGGATGACGATCTGGCTTCGCTGTTCCCAGGGAAATTTGGTAATCTCGAAAAGCCGGGTTGCAGTATCCGATTGAGTTGTAGTTGTAATGGCAAAAGAAGGTCTTCCCTTTAACCTTTCAAGTGGAGGAGGTGATAGTTTAATCGTCGATTCAGGGTTCAGGAAACTGACCTGGCCACTTCGGCACAAGACATTACAGATAAGTTTGACAATGACATGAGGCGCTCCGGCGTCAATAGCATGTTCTGTATTTTTCCAGCCGATAACCCCGACCACTGCATTTGGGGCGTGGGTGCTGCGTAGATCCCAACCCAGGTTCACAGGGTCAAGGACGATTTTAAGGAGAGTGGATGATTTCATAGGGAGTGGTTTCAGTTCAGAATTCACCTATCAACTGAACCCTATCCTGGCGTCAGTCGGCAACTACCGGAAGTTCCTCATATACGAACTCTTCGACGGTATCATAGATCTTTTCTGCTGCCCAAGATGCGCCCCATGCGCCACCGAAGGCGCCCACGACACAGCCGCCAATTCCACCAACTGCGGTGCCTCCTCCAGGTTCGACGAGCGTACCGCCTGCAGCCCCAATGCCACCTACGACTTTACAGCCGGCCCAGGCGCCGCCCCAGCCTGCAGCCACTTTCACAATTTGTCTGGTTCTTTTCTTGGCCACGACAATAGAATAGACGTCCGCTGCAATACCGACGACGATGAGAACCTTGCCGCCATAACGTAAATATTTCGCGCCCTGATGCAGGACCTTACCGCTCTTTCCGGCAGGTTGGTGGTCTGGAATACCAAATTTTGCATGGGTTCCTTTCTGATTCCAGTGATAATCGATTTTCCCTGTGTTTTTGTTATAGCCATAATCCAGCCGTAAGTGTTTCTTCCCCGTACTGTCCTGGACAAAGAGCGTTGATGTTGAGCCTGAGGCGGGGACGAAACCACGTGGTTTCAATTCAACGAAAAGGCCCTTCGAGCCGGGTACCGGGATTCTGACAACCGACGATAAACCAGTAACAAATGGTAATGATCCATGCGTATATGCCTCAGAGAGGTCATCTGTTGAGCCTTCAGCCGTATCAAGCATGTCTGCAGGGAGCATGCAGGCCATTTCCGCTCCATCGGATAATCCCATGGGGCCTTGTGTGGTTCCTGCGAATGAGGGTTTGTTGGGGTCTCCCTGATCATTCAGGCCCATTGGTCCTGGAGATCTCGCAGGACAAATCAATTCATCAGAAGGACCGGACATAAGAGATTAGCCTCATATTCAGCGTGGTTAACTGCTTTTTCTAGGATCAGCAGCTTGTCGGTGTTGACACAGGAACAGCATGAACTACAAGTCTAGCAGAGAACTATCGGCTGGTAGATTATGAGATATTGTGTGATTGAATGGTGCTTAAAGACCGCAGGAAAATACAGATCATCCCATCTTGCCTGGCTTCTTGCCTAAGTCCTAAACTCCAGGTAAAAGGAAGATAGCAACAACAATAGAGATGATTTCAGAATAACATGCAAGCAAGCCAATCAATACCTAAGATGACTTCATTCAATACCTCTAGATCAAAGATTTGATGGGTATCTTTCGATCAGAGCAAGCCAAGTGGTTTGAAACCTATGTGCCCAGGGAAGAGACTGTCATTGCCCTGGAGGCACTGGCCGGTAGCGGGCTGGTGGTATTGGAGTCAGACCAGACACTTGCCAAATCTCTGACATTGGGGGGAATTAGAACTGCGGTTGATGAATATCGACGCCTGATGCAGCGCCATGGGGATCTGTTGCAGCAGTCCCTGCTGAGTAAAAATACTGTAATCAGAGCGCCGGAGAAGATGGCGGAAGAGGCTCTGGAGTGCCTGAATGACTGGAGCAAACTGACGGATGGGTTACAGAAAGAACAACTCGATCTGACATCATCACGACAGAACCTGATGCTCCTGCTCGAATACCTGGTTGCACAACAGGGTTCATCATCAGACATAGTACGATTGTCACATCGATCAGATTTCCTCTACAAAGGTCTGTTTGCCTGCCCCAAAGAGCACCCGTTGGAAGCTGGTATCTGTGCAGCTCTGGATGAATATGTGCCTGGCGAAAGGTATAACTTTTTTATCGTAGCAGACCTGCCAGACAATCAATCCATTATCGAAAAGACATGCCACGAGGAAACCTGTGTGCATATCGAAGTACCTGACTGGTTGCCATCAGAGCCGGATAAACAGTTGTCCCAGGTTAAAACGAGATTGGCGGAATTGGATGGGAGACTCGAAGTCCTGGCACAGAAGCTTGATGCAGGAAGGCATGACCCTGAAGTGGTCGCTGCCAGTGAAACCATGTCGTTGCTCAGTTGGTTTGTGGATAACGCAGAGACCCTGTCGGAAGATCGAAAATTATGTCATGTAACCGGATGGACCACAGCCGAACAGGCGGACAAGTTACAGCAAGCACTGAACCGGACAGGCATCCATGCTGTGATCCGGTTTGCCGAGGCGCCGGAGTATATCAAGCCGCCAGTCAGTCTACTGCTTCCTGTATGGGCACGACCCTTCCTGCCATTTGTGGAGATGCTGGGGACGCCGGGTCGAGGAGAGGTTAATCCAACCCTGTTATTGCCAGTCGTTGTATCTTTATTGTTTGGCTATATGTTTCCGGATGTAGGTCATGGCTTGCTGCTTGTCTTGCTCAGTCTGTTACTTTTTCGCCGCTGGCCAAAGGGGCGTTTCCTTATCCCCTGTGGATTGTCTGCGATACTGTTTGGTTTCGTTTTCGGGGAATTTTTTGGCTTAGAGGGTATTTTGGAGCCGCTGTGGCTGAGTCCACTTGAACATCCACTTCAGATCCTGATTCCGCCGGTCTTTTTCGGTATTGGCCTGATGTTGCTTGGCCTGGTGTTCAACGGTATTGAGGCTTATTGGCGTGGTGAGTTGTTAATCTGGCTACTACGCGATGCAGCCGTGCTTACCCTGTATACAGCCCTGCTGGCCGGTATTTTTGAGATCCAAATGCTTTGGCTTGCCGGCATGGCGATTGTCTGGTTTATCCTGGGTCAGGTCTACCAGACGCTACACAGCAGGTTAAACAAGCTGCTTTCGAATCTCGCATTGCTTCTGCAAAGCCTGTTTGAACTGGTTTTGAATACAGTATCATTTTTACGTGTAGGTGCGTTTGCTCTGGCCCACGCAGCCTTATCTACAGCAGTTATACAAATAGCCAATGGGATTGACAACCCGGTGTTACATGTCATATTGCTTGTCGTGGGGCATCTGATGATTGTTGCTTTAGAGGGACTGGTTGTTTTCGTGCAGACTACCAGACTTGTACTCTTCGAGTTTTTTACCCGCTTTCTAAGGGCGGAGGGGCGGATATTTCGACCGATGTCTTCTGTAAAGCTGGAAAATGAAGAGTGAGTCGGGCTGGTCGTGAAACAATGCACCTGAGGCAGAATACTACTATCCACTCACATTTATCTATCCATTACTGGAGGCATCCCGCCCTGTGCTTGGGCTCGATTTGGGGTCTCACCTGAATATGAGTCTCCCATTACAGAGGGCGCTGGCAAATGGCAGTTATCAGACAAGCCTGCCGTTCAAACTGGTGGAGGGATATGATGCCTATGTGATGTTCATGCCGGTAGATAAACCCGCCAATGAACAGAAGGCCAATGGTGGCTTTACCGATCAAGATCAGCCGCTCCAGATTGTCCTGATCGTACTGTTGCAGGAACAGTTGCTTGAGAATATTGAGCAGATGCTTCCGGAATCATTGGGACTGCTGATCTATCACAGCGACAAGACCGCTGGTGATCCGATTTGCTGGAGAGTCAATCTCCGTGAAGGTGAATGTTGGTGTTGCCTTCTATCCTGAAGGTACGAACGAACCTGACCAGCTTATTCAATTAGTTGACAAAGTGATGTACCAGGGCAAGCGTACCCGCGAAAGGCGGAATCGGATCAGTTAGGTATTATCCTAGAATCTGCAATCTACCTCGTAGTGTGATTCACCCAGCGGGTGAGTCGGTCTATCGAACAAAACAGATATGAATTCAACTCGTTAAAAGTAGAATGGAGCGGTCAACTGTAGAATCTAGGTTCAAGGGCTTGCAAAATGGGAGGAGACCATAAATGATAAAAGCCCAATTCCTTCCGCCGCTTGGATGAAAGAGTGTGGTTGGGTCAGCCTGCAGTAGGCATCCCATGCCGACAACTAAACTGAAAAGGTTGTCGGATGACGCTGCACTTATCCGACCTACATTTTAGAGAGTTTCACCCCCCATCCTGCCTTCCCCCTCGAGGGGGAAGTGGCTCCGGGTTGCTGCCTGCTGAGGCGTATACCCAGTGAATCAGAACTGCACATTCACCGACACTCCCACTACATGTTGGGTATAGTCGAGCTTCTCCTCGCCCAGCAGGAGGAAATTTTCGAGCGTGTCGGCCTCGAGGTCGGATAAGGTGTCTTGGGTCCCATCTACGGCCCAGTCTTGCGTACGGTAATCCTCATGCCAGTAGCTGAACTTGTAGGCAATCTTTTCGCTGTACTGGTAGCGGGTCCAGAGTTGCAGGCTGGTCAGTGAGTTCTTCACATCGGGATATTGTTCGAGTGTCGGAATCCCCGCGGCGCTGTCTGGATTGGTGATCCCGGTGATGCTGGTGCGCATATCGATATCACCGCGGCTGCGGGTATACACCAGATCGGCCCCGACATCCCACTTGCTGGAGAGTCCGGTGAATTCAGCGCCAAGTCCGACACTATCAGTCGTATCCTTGAACTCCGCATGCCAGTCAGGGGTTCTCAGCTTCCCATCCTGGGCGCCGGCTATCTCGGATTGGTGCGCTTCATGGTTGTAGAAGGCGTGGGTGGAGAACTTTTCACTGATCTGATAGGTGGCATTCAACAACAGAGAGACCTGTTGCGCCTCGGTGAGCCCTAAGGTTGAATCGTGGTAATCATCATCCAGATACTCAGTCGTCATACCCAGACTGAAGCGGTCTGTGGGCATATAGTTGATTGATGCACCCAGTTTGTTACGCCGTAGATCCGCCAGGTTGTAATTGCGCAGGGAGGGATTCTCAAAAGGCCGTGTTTCGTAGGTGCTGCCGCTGCGTTTGCTGGCCTCGCCATAGAGGGCCAGATTCAGCTCGGAAGTTGCCTTCATCTTCCATTTCGCTGACAGGGTCTGTTCCCGGGTGGTCTCTCGCTCCTGGTTGTCGGAGTCACGGTGCATGTGTTTGTACTCATAACCGCCGTGCAGGCTCATCTTGGAGTTGATCCGGTAGTTGGCGGTGAGGTCGACCTTGTTTTTTCGGTAACTCAGGGGATCGTTGGCTCGTGGATTGATTTGAATCTGGCCGGCAACTCCGTCCGACACAAAATAGTCATAGTCCGCTGTGGCGGTCTTGTTGTCCCGTTCGTCATAGCTGTACTGGGCGCTCAGGCGTAGCTTGCGCATCGGTCTCGAGGTCAGCTTTACCTGACCTCGGATTAACATGACTTCACCGTCCAGCGAGCTGCGCGGCAGGGAATCAACGGTCGTGTCGGTGCTGTAGGGCAGAAATTTTTCGTCCTGGGTCAGGTGCGCCACGGAGAGTGCGGCACTGAGTCGATTGGTGGGTGACAGCAGATGGCCCAGGGTGGCGGAGAGCTGATGCATCTGATTGTCCGGCTCCAGGGCCATACGACCGGTACGGGTCGGATCGTGCGGGTCCTGCCAGCTCAAAGATGAATCGTTGTCGAATAACAATAAGGCAACCACCCATAGGCTCGGCTCCTCAGCCGGTACCAGCTGATCACCTGGTTCACTACGAACGTCATCGCCTGGAACACACTCTCCTTTACCAGCTTGTTAATGCGTACTATCCGGCGTTCAAGGCCCACCTGGAAGTTCGGTGACGAGGTGGGCAAGGTGGCAGACTTCAGCCTGCACGCTGGGGTGGCGGCCAAGGCCCATGAATGCCAGAAGCTGGAACGGCTGTGCAGGTATATAAGCCGCCCAGCCGTGTCCGAGAAGCGGCTGTCGCTCTCGCCGAATGGCAACATTCACTACGCCGTAAATGGATATACAAGTGTCGCGGGGGCATGGATGCGCAGGAGCGACCCAGCTCAAGACGCCCTACCGGGATGGCACCACCCATGTCATCTTCCAGCCACGGCGCGATAGGCATCGGGATTGGTGGGAACCGCTTCGGCGGCAGCAATACTGACGTCCAAATTATCCACATAATCCCCATGCTGGAAATCATCCACCGCATCGACGAATTCATCCTGATCATAGGCGCGGGCACCCACCGCGAGCAGTGTCACGATAACATTGTCCTCCGCATGCTCGGTGGCCAACAATGAAGTATTGAACAAGGACGCGGTATTTCTGTTACTGACCGCCACCCCAACACCGCCCATACCCATGGAGCGGGGGTTGAATGAGTTGAAGGGGGCCGCCAGGGTGACAGTTGCAAGGGTTGTCTGGATCGCAGCTACCGGTAGCCTTTGCCAAAGATAATTTGCCATTGGGTACTCCTTCCAGTCAGTAGGCTCAGTGAGAAAAAAACGGATACTGACATTGGTCGACATACCGCATAAAAGCTTTAGACAGTTCAACTTGAATCCATACGATAGGCGGATGGTGGGTATCCGCGACCTAATACCAATGACCGAAATGCAATGAAAAACCTTGCAAACATTACGGCAGGCGTTTTTACTACGCAGAACGAGAATAAAACCATTACAGAACATCCCGACGGTTAACTCATCACGGACCAACCAGATGTAGCACTTGCTGGATTTGGCGGACGGAAGTGAAGATCGGATTGACTACAACAACATCCAATCCAATCGACAAATCTCCACTCGACCGACGGAAAATAAATGCCGGAGGAGAACCCCAACGTTGGTTATCAGGCGCGAGGTTGGGATTGCATATTGATACCCTAAACCATCCATCGTGATGGCGAAGGCGTGCTGCCTTTATGCCGTCCTGTGTCCATAACAACTAGATCGCAAATACCCACGGGTTCCTTCTGTTGAGCCACATGAAAACCGTGCTACCGGCATAGTACGGCCGTATACATCAAACAAAAAAGGCTGGGTCATGCGTTCCTTATTTCGCCGTTCCATTCGTCTCTGTTTCATGCTGGGTTTACTGTTGCCTGGCCTCACTCTCCAGGCCGATGAGCACGATCTTGAGTCTCTGATCGAAGCGGGAGGCGCCTATGTCGGGGCGGACGCCTGCAGGTCCTGCCATCCCACCCAGTTCGATCAGATCATCCAGGAGTCCCACGGTCAGGCCAGCGACTCCCGCACCCCCTTCGCCGACAACGACTGCGAAACCTGCCATGGGCCCGGGGGGAAACATGTCGTCATCGACAATAACAAAGGTGGACTGGTGGCCTTTTCGGGGAAAGCCCCATCCCCAGTGAAGGCACAGAACACCATGTGCCTACAATGCCACCAGGGGGGATCACTGATCCCCTGGCACGACAGTCTGCATGATACGACGCAGGTCTCCTGCAGCGATTGTCACACCATGCACAAGCCGAGCAAGATCATGGACCGGTCCACCGAGGCGGAGGTCTGCTACACATGCCATAAGAAGATCCGCGCCCAATCCTACCAGATGTCATCCCATGCTATCCGCGAAGGCAAGCTGGTGTGCAGCGACTGCCACGCCTCTCATGGCTCCTACGGGCCCTTCATGCTCAAACAGAATAGCCTGAACGAGAACTGTTACGAATGTCACGCGGAAAAGCGTGGACCCTACCTCTGGGAACACTATCCCGTCACCGAGGATTGCAGCCTCTGTCATCGGACCCATGGTTCGAATCACCCTTACCTGCTGACCAAGCAGGGTCCGCAGCTTTGCCAGCAGTGTCACGCCAAGGTCCGTCCGGATGGCAGCGGCCATGTGCGCATCTTCCTCGATTTTGAGGATCTCAGCGACAACAAGCGGCAGCGCATGGTCGTGGGTCGAAACTGTTCGAATTGCCACAAGGCGCATGGTTCGAACCATCCGTCTGGCGTCAACCAGCTCAGATAGGCCAGGAGACAACAATGATCAACTTAAGAACAACTCGAATGGCGGGTTTGATGCTGACTATGGGCATGGTTTCTTGCAGCCTGGCCGCAGAGGAAACAATCGAAAAGGCGAAAGTGGTCGAGGCGGAGCCCTCGGTCAATGAGGTCGAAGTGGGTCTCAGGTATCTCTCTGATGATGCATACCGTTTCGGTCGATTCAACGGCATGACGGATGAAGGCCCCTACTTCATCGGCGATGTGCGGGCCAAAGAATATTCGGATAACGGCGATTTTTGGCGTCTGCGGGGAACGAACCTGGGATTGGATTCACAATACCTGATGTTTCAGGCCGGAACCCAGGGGGCGCATTCCATTACCCTCGAATACGATCAGCTCCCCGATTACGAGAACGATACCGGGGCCACCCCATTTCCGGGTGCCGGCAACACCACTCTGCTCCTGCCCGCAGGTTATGTCCCCGAGACAGCCGAATTCGATATAAATTACCCGAAGGACTTCACCAGTAAGCTTCCCGTGGACCTGGACAGGTTTCTCCTGCCCTTCGACCAGGAAACTGAGCGCAAGCGCCTGAAACTCGGGGGAAAGTTCTTCCTAAAGAGCCGCTGGGAACTGGACGGTTCCATCCAGCAGGAGACCAAGCGGGGCACTGACTGGATCGGCGCCAGCATGGGACCCGCCGAAGAGGAAAGCGTGATGCTGAAAACCACTGGAGCACTGCTGCCTGAACCCATCGATTATGAAACGAACAAGATGCATGCAGCCCTGCGCTATCACGGTAAAAAGACCCAGTGGGACTTCAACTATCGAGGCTCCCTGTTCTCCAACAAGAACGACTCCCTGACCTGGCAGGACCCTTTCGATCTCGACCGAACCGGTCGCCTGGCCCTGGAGCCGGACAACCAGATGCATCAGCTCTCCGCCGCGGTAGGCCACACACTCTCTGCCACCAACCGACTGACCGGGCTGCTGTCCGTTTCCCGGCTGACCCAGGACGACGCCTTTCTACCCTACAACACCAGCACCACCGTGGATGATCTGCCGCGCAGCTCCCTGGACGGCGAGGTCTGGCTCTACAAAGGTCAGATGAAACTGACCTCCCGTCCCACCCCCAAGCTTCGGTTGAGCGCCAAATACGACTACGATGAAAGGGACAACAAAACCCCCACGTCGACCTACTCCTACTATGTTGCCGACGGTATCTCAGGCGAGATAATTCCCAACAAGGCCTGGCCGAAGGAGAACGATCCCCTGAGCTTCAAACGCCACCAGCTAGACCTGAGCGCAAACTATCGATTCAACTCCAGGATGGGCCTGCGCGGCGGATACAAATACCGGCAGATGAACCGCGACTCGATAGATCAGGAACGGGAGACGACCCGGGAACAGACCCTGTCGGTCAAATGGAGCATGAGGATGCTGGATGAACTCGAATTGGATTTGTACGCCGAAGAAACCCGGCGCAGCGGCAGCACCTATCAGACGCGGCGGGATGAAAACCTTGCGATGCGCACCTTCTACCTGGCGGATGTTAACCGTACCATGCTGGGTACCTCTGTGTACTTCATGCCCACCGATCGACTCAGCCTGGGATTGACCGGCGAGTACCTGGATGACGATTATACCGACTCCGCCCTGGGACTCACCGAGGCCCAGCAATACTCCCTGCTGCTGGACGCCTCCTATCAGATCAGCGAGCGGATCTCGAGCCACGCTTTCTACACTCACGAAGCGTTCAAATCCACCAATGCCGGCGCTCAGGACAAGACCCTGACGACCCCCGATTGGCAAGCGGAGCTCGAGGACACGATCGATAGCGCAGGCCTTGGATTTAACTTCAACCAGTTCCTCGCTAAGTGGGATCTGGGCGCTGACCTGATCTACACCCGCAGCCGGGGCAAGATCGACATGAACAACAACACCACTGCTATCACCAGTCAGGACAGTATTGCGGTGCTCGACGACCCCACCGTACAGTTCCCCGACCTGAAGACCTCATTGACCAGCCTGCAACTGTGGACCCGCTACCGCTACAGCGACACCATCTCTTATCGCTTCAGTTACTGGTATGAGGATTACAGCTCGGAAGACTGGACGGTGGACAACCTGGAAGAGGATAGTGTCGACCATCTGCTCCTGCTGGGGGAGGACCGACTCGACTACACCCAGCATGTGGTTGGATTATCCGTCAATGTCCAGTTCTGAGTGACTTGTTTAACCTGTCAACTGCTCTTTTTAGGTTCTCAAGTTTCGGAGTTCAAACGGAGAGCGGAGAGGGAGATAGCGTTTTGAGAGCGTCCGCGGCCATGGCAAGGATTGTTCCATTCAATCCGATTGCATTTCCTCCCTCCCTGGAGGTCAGAGGCCACAGTCGAGCGTACAGGGATTGTATTAATAGCGTGTCTCAAAACGCTATCTCCCTCTCCGCTTGATATCTCATTGGAGTAACTGAACGCCGAAACTTGAGTTAGGTTTAAGCCTGACATAGCGAATGCGTGGCCATATGCATGAACTATCCTGGCTACAGGAAGACCTTTAGTCGGTTCCGCAGCATCTCCTTGGCTGAGGCTGTTTGTTGGTAGATGGCATCGGCCTTGGCGAAATCGAGCACGCGAATATCACGCAGCGCCGGTTTCAAGTAGATGCTGGGGGAGCGGCGTTTCAGTTGCTCCCGGATGATCGATTCCTGCATGATGAGGTTGCTGCCCATCGCGGTATCGAACCAGGACGGGGTCAGCTGCTCCTCTGGTGTCCATGAACCCTGTACATCCACGGCGATAGTGATGTCACAATCATCCAGCAGCAGGTCATAGGGCACCGGATTGACGGCGCTGCCATCCACCAGCGCACGGCCTTGATGAAGCACCGGGGTGAATAGGCCGGGGATTGCTATGCTTGCCTGCAGGGCGGGAGTCAGATCGCCGCTTTCAAAGACCACCTGTTCCCGCTTCCAGAAATCGGCGGCCACGATCTTAAGCGGTATATCCAGCTCCTCGAAGGTGGAACGGTTGATGGCCTCCTGGATGAAGCCGACAAATTTACCGGCGTTGAGCAGACCGCCGTTACCAATCTCGGGATCCACGAACTCCATCCATCTGAAGGCCTCCCATTTGCGCAGTGCCTCAAGGAAGCTTTCGTTCTCTCTGACCACCAGATCGTCAATCAGCTGCTTGATCTGGGCGCCTGACTGGCCCGAGGCGTAAAGGACCCCGATCACCGCGCCCATGCTGCTGCCGGCCAGACGATGGGGCCGGATCTCAAGTTCATCGAACAGCTCCACGATGGGGATATGCGCCAGACCTCGTGCGCCGCCTGCCCCCAATGCCAGTCCGATGGTGCCGGGGCGACCCCCTCGTGAGCAGGATTGACCGCAGAGGGTTGTCGCCAAGGTGATCGCGGAGAGACCGAGAAATTCGCGCCGGGTAAGTTTTTCTAGCTTCACTGTCAAATCTTGTGTATTGCCATGCAAAGATTAAGTATTTCTAGTGTCCGTCCGGAAACTCCCCCTCCCACCGGGGGGGCTGGGGGGAGGGGAAATAATAGAATGAAATTCGTAACTATTCAGCATGTATGATTGAGTAGCAGTGACGAACTTGTGGTGAAGCTGAATAGTT
>JBDLIT010000074.1:0-20368 GCA_039714735.1 Pseudomonadota bacterium | reverse complement strand
GATCTCTTCATGTGGCAGAAATATCAGTTGAGGCATGGTTTTATCCCGTGATGATCACTCAAAGTCTTTCACATTATGACCCGACATGGCTGTCTGGATGCTCTGGTTCATGCGCCGCTCGACATAGAATCCACAGGCCTTTTCCAAGGCTTCGATAGCCTGCTTGATCTCTCTGCCGTCCTCAGACCGGGCCATGGCGCGCAGTCCATTGAGGGCCGCTTCGACCTGTTGCCGCTCTTCAACGGTCAGCAGATGATCGCCATCCGCCGCCAGCGCGGCCTCCAGGGCCTCGATCACCCGGTCCGCTTCCACCTGCTGCTCGCGCAGGCTGCGGGCCTGCTTGTCATCCTGGGCATGGGCCATGGAGTCGCGCAACATGGTCTCGATCTCATGGTCGCTTAGACCATAGGAGGGCTTGACCTCGATACTGGCCTGTACCCCGCTACTCTGCTCCAGCGCAGAGACGCTCAGCAGTCCGTCGGCATCCACCGCAAAGGTGACCTGGATGCGCGCAGCGCCCGCCACCATCGGCGGTATACCCCGCAATTCGAAGCGCGCCAGTGAGCGGCAATCGCTAATCAGTTCCCGCTCGCCCTGCACCACATGAATCGCCATCGCGGTCTGGCCATCCTTGAAGGTGGTAAACTCCTGGGCTCGCCCTACCGGAATGGTGGTGTTACGGCTGATCAGCTTCTCCGACAAGCCGCCCATGGTCTCTATACCCAAAGAGAGGGGGATCACATCCAGCAGCAGCATCTCGTCATCCGGCTTGTTGCCGGCCAGGATATCCGCCTGGATAGCGGCCCCCACGGCCACCACACAGTCGGGATCTATATCCACCAGGGGTTCCGAACCGAACAGCTCACCGACCTTCTCCCTGACCCGGGGCACCCGGGTGGAACCACCCACCATCACCACTTCGCTAACCTCATCTGCATCCAGCCTCGCATCCCGGATGGCGCGGCGGCAGGCGATCAGGGTCTTTTTGATCAGGGGGTCGATCAGTTCATTGAATCTGTTACGATCGAGACTGCCTTCCCAGTAGGTTCCATCTGCCAGCTCGATCTTGATTTCGGCGGTTTCAGCATCACTGAGCGCCTCTTTGGCGGCGCAGGCATCGCGCATCAGGCGACGCATCTGAGCATGGTCAGCGTCGTCCCGAATAGCCGCCTGTTGCATGATCCATTGCGCAATCTCCCGGTCAAAATCATCACCGCCCAGGGCGGAGTCGCCACCGGTGGCCATCACCTCGAAAACTCCCTTGTGTAGACGCAGAATGGAGACATCGAAGGTGCCGCCACCGAGGTCATAGATGGCGTGTATTCCTTCAGCGCCCTTATCGAGTCCGTAGGCCACTGCCGCGGCCGTGGGTTCATTGAGCAGCCTGAACACATGCAGGCCGGCCAGTTTGGCGGCATCCTTGGTTGCCTGGCGCTGGGCATCGTCAAAATAGGCGGGGACCGTGATCACCACACCGCTCAGATCGCCCCTCAGGGAATCCTCAGCACGCTTCGCGAGTACCTTGAGGATCTCAGCAGAAACCTCGACCGCAGTCACCGGGCCGGATGCGGTATGGATGCGCGGCACATTGCCCTGTTCCTGAATAAACTCATAGGGCAGACGGCTGCCCAGAGTGTTGATCTCTTCCACACCGCGTCCGATCAGCCGTTTGGCCGACGCAATCGTATTCAGCGGGTCTTCTACCGCAATCGACTTTGCAGCGTAGCCCACATCAATACTGTGGCCGGTATAGCGCACCACAGATGGCAACAGATGGCGTCCTTCGTCATCCGGCAGGGTGGTGGCCTTGCCACTGCGCACACTGGCCACCAGGGAATTGGTGGTGCCCAGATCGATACCGGCTGCCAGTTTGTGCTGATGGGGCGCCTGAGCCTGCCCCGGCTCGGCTATTTGCATGAGTGCCATTCGTAATTCTACCTATATTAGCTCGTCTTCCAGCTCGGCCTCCGCCGACTCCACCTCGGTGCGAAGCTTCTGCAGAAATCGCATCTTGCGCAGAATCTCCCGCGCCTCCTCCAATTGATCGGGGGTGGGAATTTCGAACTGGAGCGCCATTTGACCAACCAGGGTCTTTATCTGTTTGCTGATGCGTGTTCCCAGGTCCATGACCGCTTCATAGGGATCATTCTGCTCACGAATAGCCTCGAGCTCCTCTCGAAGTTCTATCTGTTCCATGAGAAAGGCCATATCCTGGGTCGTCTCTTTCCGCGCATCCATTTGAATGCCATGCAGGGTCAGCAGGTAACTGCCCCGGGCAATCGGATCTTTCAGGGTCTCGAAGGCTTCGTTGATACGCGAAGCGCCCTGCATGGAGAGTCGCCGCTCCTGTTCCGAGGCATTGGCATAACGATCCGGATGAATAACGCGCTGCAATTCACGATAGCGTTCAGCCAGTGAATCGCCATCGACGATAAAACCGACCGGCAGGCCAAAGAGTTCAAAATAGTTTTTTGAGAAATCGAGCATATCGAAAAAAACGGCCGCTATCGGCGGCCGTAAGTCATGGGTTAGATAAAATGAAATCCGAATCGATCAGACCGTGAAGCTCTCGCCACAGCCACACTCGCCCTTGATGTTGGGGTTGTTGAATTTAAATCCTTCATTGAGTCCCTCCTTGGTGTAGTCGACTTCGGTGCCATCCAGATAGACCAGGCTCTTGGGATCTATCACCACTTTTACCCCACGGTCCTCAAATACCAGATCACCGTCGCCGACCTCATCGGCAAACTCCATCTCATAGGCCATGCCTGAACAGCCGGAGGTCCGCACTCCCAGGCGGATACCCACACCCTTGCCTCGGTTGTCGAGAAACTGTTGAACGTGGCGCGCCGCCGCCTCGGTCATTGTAATCGCCATCTGGGTACTCCTGATCGAATCAATAATCCTAGCAACTAATCTTGCTTCTTGTCCGAAAAATCTTTGATAGCCGCCTTGATGGCATCTTCCGCCAACACAGAGCAGTGAACCTTGACCGGAGGCAACGCCAACTCTTCGGCAATCTCGGAGTTTTTGATCTGCTGCGCCTCTTCCAGGGTCTTGCCCTTGACCCACTCGGTGAGCAGACTGCTGGAGGCAATCGCGGAACCACAGCCATAGGTCTTGAAGCGCGCATCTTCGATCACACCCTCATCATTCACCTTGATCTGCAGACGCATCACATCGCCACAGGCCGGGGCTCCGACCATGCCGGTTCCGACACTGTTGTCGTCTTTATCGAAGGCGCCCACGTTGCGGGGATGCTCATAGTGGTCGAGGACTTTTTCGCTGTATGCCATATCTTTAACCTCTTGCTGAATAGTCACTCCGGGGAATCATCTCATGGCTCCCGCGGAACTGAATCCGAAATGACATTCCTTGTACTAATGTGCCGCCCAATGGATTGATTTTAGATCTATACCATCTTTGAACATCTCCCAGAGCGGGGACAATTCACGCAGGCGACTCACTTCGGTACGAATCTTGTCGATCGCATAATCGACCTCTTCCGCACTGGAAAAACGACCGAAGGTAAAACGTATGGAGCTGTGCGCCAGTTCATCTTCACGCCCCAGGGCCCGCAGCACGTAGCTGGGCTCCAGGCTTGCTGAAGTACAGGCGGAACCGGAAGAGACAGCCAGGTCCTTCAACGCCATGATCAGCGACTCGCCCTCGACAAAGGCGAAACTCACATTCAGGTTGCCGGCGATGCGCTGATCCTCGTCACCGTTGAGATAGACCTCTTCCATATCCATGATGCCATCCCACAGACGCTTACGCAGACCGAGAATCCGCTCATTCTCAGTCGCCATCTCTGCACCCGCGATGCGAAAGGCCTCGCCCATGCCGACGATCTGATGGGTGGCCAGGGTACCGGAGCGCATGCCGCGCTCATGGCCACCACCATGCATCTGGGCCTCCAGACGCACCCGCGGTTTACGCCTGACATAGAGTGCACCTATGCCTTTCGGTCCGTAGATCTTATGCGCTGAGAAGGACATCAGATCCACTTTGAGCGCATCCAGATCGATCGGCACCTTACCGGCGCTCTGAGCCGCATCCACATGCAACAGAATCTTGCGGGCGCGGGTCAGTTCACCGATCGCCCCGATATCCTGAATAACCCCTACCTCGTTATTCACATGCATGATGGACACCAGGATGGTGTCATCACGTAGCGCAGCTTCCAGTTTGATCAGATCGATAAGGCCATTGGTTTCAGGATCGAGATAGGTTATCTCAAAACCCTCTCGCTCCAACTGGCGGCAGGTATCGAGTACGGCTTTGTGTTCGGTTTTACAGGTCACGATGTGTTTGCCCTTCTTCTGGTAGAAGTGGGCCACACCTTTGATCGCTAAATTATCGGATTCGGTGGCGCCTGAGGTCCAGACGATCTCTTTAGGATCGGCATTCACCAGATCTGCAACCTGCTGGCGTGCGAGGGTCACGGCTTTATCCGCAGTCCAGCCAAACGGATGGGAACGGGAAGCAGGATTACCAAATTCACCCTCCTGTGTGAGGTAGCTGCACATCAACTCAGCCACACGCGGATCCACCGGTGTTGTGGCTGAGTAGTCCATATAGATTGGTAGCTTCATCTATCGCTCCAAGAATTTTTTGATCAGGCGCTCGCCTGGGAAGTCGCCTGGTTTATATCAGCCATCTCAATTTCGTTTGCGTCGGTATCATTCTGGAGGCTTGCTACCTCACGGACGGCTTGTCGATCCATAAGATCCTGCAGACTGATTTGGTTGAGATAGTTGTAGATCTGGTTACTCAGATCGGTCCACAGATCATGGGTCAGGCACCGACCATTGTTCTGACAATTATGCGCGCCATGACAGCGGGTGGTGTCCATATTCTC
Source organism: Pseudomonadota bacterium (assembly GCA_039714735.1). Lineage (GTDB taxonomy): Bacteria > Pseudomonadota > Gammaproteobacteria > Chromatiales > Chromatiaceae > JASJBU01. The sequence continues at coordinate 15,507 of JBDLIT010000074.1, read as the reverse complement.
ATCCACGGCGGTGATCACCTCGCCCACGTAGATTTCTGCTGCCTCACGCCCCAGACTGTATCCACCACCCGGACCACGCACACTGGAGACCAAAGATCTCTTGCGCAGTCGGGAAAAGAGTTGTTCGAGATAGGAAAGGGAGATACCCTGTCTCTGGGCAATATCCGCCAAGGTGATGGGGCCTTCTCCAAAATGGAGAGCCAGATCCAACATTGCAGTTACCGCATAGCGGCCTTTTGTGGTAAGTTTCACTTGTTAGGCTCCATGAATATTTCCAGACGCTAATATACATTACCAACCATTTTAGTCAAGTATTACCCCCCTGCTTGTATTCAGGTTTTCTCCTCTTCAACCACTTCTTCATCCAGCTTCAGTAGCTCTTCAGCAGTCGAAACGATCTCGCAGGATTCCAGGTCGGGTAATACATCTTCGTTCTCTTCCACCCCCAGGTCCTTGAGGGCTTCACACATACCCTGCATCTTCTTATCCATCACATGCATGTGATCGAGCATGCAGTTGATCGCGTGCGCTACCGGATCCGGCGCATCTTTGGTGGCGCCGTAGGCATCGAAGCCGATCTTTTTGGCGATGGCCTCGCGATGCTCTGTACCACCGGTGCGGGATTGATTGATCAATCTTCCAGGCACACCGACGATGGTGGCGCCATCAGGAACATCCTTCACCACCACGGCATTCGAGCCGATTCTGGCCCCTTCTCCGATCTCAATGGGGCCCAACACCTTGGCGCCGGCCCCGACCACCACGTCATTCAACAGGGTTGGATGTCGCTTGCCCCTTTGCCAACTGGTTCCACCCAGGGTCACACCATGATAGAGCGTGCAGCCATCTCCGATGACCGCGGTCTCGCCAATCACCACGCCCATGCCATGATCGATAAAAAAGCGCCGACCAATCTGCGCGCCGGGATGGATTTCGATACCCGTCAACAATCTGGCCAGATTTGACAACAACCTGGCCAGCCACTTGAGGCCCAGATTCCATAATCCATGTGAGATTCGATGAAAAAGCAGAGCATGCACGCCGGGATAGGTTGTCAGTATCTCAAAGGTGTTGCGTGCTGCCGGATCACGTTCGAAAACACTTTGAATGTCCTCACGCCAGCTTGAGCTTTTTTGCGTGTTCGTCGATTCAGCCTGCACAACCCTTTCCCTTGAAACCATTGAGACACTTACTACATATTTAGAACTCGCGGGCAGAAGATTATCCACATTCCCATAGAAAATACTAGGATATTAGCGGCTCAAAAAACCATTGTATCCTATGGGGATTTATCAGTTCGCATGGATTTTCGACCTTGTGCGGCGCTGAGAATGCCGCGCAGGATATTCAGCTCATCCTGATCGGGCCGCGCCCTGTGAAACAGACTGCGTAAGCGCCTGAGTAGCTTGTCGGACTGCTGAGGGTCGGAAAAACCGATCTCTTCCAGGGCCTGAGCCAGGTGCCGATGGAAACCTTCCATCAATTCGGCGGAAGCCACCTCTCTTGGAACCCTGGGCTCACTAACCTCTGTTGTAAGCCAGGCAAGATAGACCTCATAGGCCAGAACCTGCACCGCAGCGCCCAGATTCAGAGAGCTGTAGGCGGCATTGGTGGGAATATGCACCAGGTAGTTGCAACGATCGAGTTCCTCATTGGTGAGGCCTGAACTTTCCCGGCCGAAAACCAGGGCCACCGGGCCTGCCACCGCCTCCTCGAGCAGTTTTGTCCCACATTCCCTGGGAGACAAGACCGGCCAGGAGACCCTACGCTCCCTGGCGCTGGTGCCGATCACTAGCCGGCAGCCCTCGAGCGCCGCATCAAGCGTGTCAAAAACCCTGGCGTAAGCCAGTATATCATCGGCGCCAGAGGCCCTGACCGTTGCCTCCGCATTGGGGTAAAGTTTCGGCGTCACCAGACAGAGTTGCTCCAGGCACATATTTTTCATCGCCCGAGCCGCTGCTCCGATATTGCCAGGATGACTGGTGTCCACCAATACAATTCGAACATTCTGCAACATGCCTGAAAGATTACTCATTGTCAGATTGAATAGCCAGACAGATGTACAAATCCCATGTGTTTGTCATCAGAATTTTGCTCTACTCCTGGTGGCTTTGACACAATACCGGGCGCCGCAAGACACTTCGGTGTTGGATGACAGCGAGAATGCCATTTCGGCATATCAGATTACCGACTGATTGGGATTGTGGGTATTTCAGAAGAATCTACTTTATACCCACCAATGCTTGCTGTATCCTCGCCGCCCATGAATCCCATGCTAAATATTGCGATACGCGCTGCACGAGAGGCCGGGCGGGTACTGACCCGGTCATTCAACCGGCTCGATACCCTGACTGTCACAGACAAGGGGAAAAATGAGTTTGTCTCCGAGGTCGACAGAAACGCCGAACAGGCCATTATTGATGTCCTGCGAGAGAAGTTTCCGAACCATGCGATCCTGGCGGAAGAGAGCGGCAGTCACTCCGGCAATGAGTTCCAATGGATCATCGATCCACTCGATGGAACTACCAATTATCTGCATGGATTCCCGCAATTTTCCATCTCCATTGGACTGAAGGTAAAGGGCCGATTGGAAGTGGGCGTGGTCTACGACCCCATCAAGGAAGAGATGTTTACCTCCAGCCGGGGAGAAGGCGCCCTGATCAATGACCATAAGATGAGGGTAACGAACCGCAAAAGCCTGGATGGCGCACTGCTGGGGACCGGCATCCCCTATCGGGATTTTCGTTTTACGCAAAACTACATGGGCATGCTGCAGGATCTGATACAAGACACCGCCGGCATCCGCCGACCGGGCTCCGCCGCCCTTGATTTCGCCTATGTCGCCGCCGGACGTCTCGATGGCTTCTGGGAACTGGGCCTGGCGCAGTGGGATTTTGCAGCTGGCGCCCTGCTGGTAAAGGAAGCAGGGGGAATAGTCACTGATATCGGCGGCGGTGAACGCTACATGGAAACCGGCAATGTCATTACCGGAGGACTCAAGGTTCACAATGCCATGCTGCGTTGTATCCGGCCCCACCTGGACGACCAACTGACCGCTTAATTCCCGATCGGGGAACTCGGTTCACAGCTTGAGGGGATAACCCCTCAGAGCACCTCAAGATTCACCCAACCTATCCGTTATGGCCAATGACTTGGGCAGTTTGCCCTCCATTGGATTACCTCGAATGGCAGAGAAAAAAACAACTCAAAAGGTGCTTAGTGATCGGGCCTTGGAACTGGTTATGTTGAATGTATTGGGTGGACTCGGGTGTATCTTATCCCAGCCACCGGAGATGCCCCAAGACCTCAACAAGATGCACGGTGGTGCAGATAAAAGTCAGAAAAATCAGTTAGCTGACTCAGTCCAACCCGGTTTGACGCCACACAACAAACAGCCATCCGATGAGAAACTGAATTCTTGACCAGATGTCCTGCCGATATCCGGCATGGCAGGACGTCTGTTCGAGAGTCCGACCTAGGGTCGTTCCTCCAACTGTTCCTCTTCTTCTCCCTCTTTTTGTACCGGCATCAAATCAGCCTTGCTGATGCCCATCTTCAGAATCGCGGTACTCGCGACGTAGATGGAGGAGTAGGTGCCTATCACTACGCCTACGATCAACGCCAAGGCAAAACCATGAATGATTTCGCCGCCAAACAGAAACAGGGCGAACAGCACCAACAGGGTGGTCATGGAGGTGACCAGGGTTCGCGCAAGGGTCTGATTCAAAGAGTTGTTAATAATCTCTTCCGAGGTGCCTTTGCGCATCTTGCGGAAGTTCTCACGGATCCGGTCGTACACCACGATGGTGTCATTCAAGGAGTATCCAATCACCGCCAGCACTGCCGCCAGAACAGGCAGATCGAAATCCACCTGAAACAACGCGAATATGCCAATGGTGACCAACACATCATGGATCAAAGCAATCACCGCACCCACTGCAAAGCGGTACTCGAAACGCAGTCCGACATAGATCAGAATACCAATCAGCGCATATAGCATGGCCAGGCCGCCATCCTCGGTCAATTCATCCCCCACCTGGGGACCAACGAATTCAACCCGTCGCAGATCCGCCTGCGCATCCACCTTACTCATGGCGGTAAATGCCCGATCACTGAGCACCGCACTCTCCATGTCTTCCTTTGGAGCCAGACGCACCAACACATCCCGAGAGGTGCCGAAGTGTTGCACTATGGCATCATCAAATCCGCCTTCAGCCAGGGCCGATCTGACATCCACCAGATCCACCGGTTGACTGTATCCCACTTCAACCAGGGTGCCGCCGGTAAAATCGATACCAAGACTCAGGCCCCGAGAAATGATCGCAACCAGTGCAACCAGGATCAGAGTGGTAGAGAAGATCATAGCCAGCTTGCTGCTGCCCATGAAATCGAAAGTCGTTGTTTTCTTAAAAATCTGCATATTCCAATCCTCCCAATCAGACAGCCAGGCTCTTCACACGCCTGCGGCCATAGATCCAGTTGATCACCGCACGGGTGCCTATGATTGATGTAAACATGGATGTAAGGATACCGATCGCCAGGGTCACAGCGAATCCCTTGATCGGTCCGGTGCCAAAACTGAACAACACCACGGCGGCAATCAGGGTGGTGATGTTGGCATCGATGATGGTCGAGAAGGCCTTCTCATAACCGGCCTGGATACTCGCCTGGGGTGAGCTGCCGTTTTTGATCTCTTCCCGGATACGTTCGAAGATCAGCACATTGGCATCCACCGCCATACCCACCGTCAATACGATACCGGCAATACCCGGCAGCGTCAGGGTGGCCTGCAGCATGGAGAGTATGGAGACGATCAGCACCAGATTCATGCCCAGCGCCATATCCGCCACCAGACCAAAGACCCGGTAGTAGACCGCCATGAAGATCATCACCAGGATCAGGCCGATGATCACTGACTGGAAGCCCTTATCGATGTTGTCCTGACCCAGGCTGGGGCCGATCGTGCGTTCTTCCACGATCTCGATGGGGGCGGCGAGCGCACCGGCCCGCAGTAACAGAGCCAGGTCATGGGCCTCTTCGGTGGAATCCAGACCGGTAGTCTGGAAACGCCGGCCGAAGGGTTCGAGGATGTTGGCGATACTGATCACCTCCTCCACCTTTACCTTCCGCTTTACAGGCTCACCATCCACCATTCGTGTGACTGTACGATTCTCGATGAATACCACCGCCATCGGCTTACCCACATTCTCATTGGTCATGCGGCGCATGCGCTTGGCGCCGATTCCGTCGAGGCTGACAGACACCATCGGCTGACCGGAGCGCGGGTCGAGACCGGATGAGGCATCAGTGATCTGGTCACCGGTGACAATCACCTGTTTCTTGAGTAAGACGGGCTGACCGTCACGTTCATAATAAAGCTTTGCACCCGGAGGCACGCGTCCGTTGAGTGCATCTTCCACACTGTGTTCGGTATCCGTGAGCCGATACTCCAGGGTCGCCGTAGCGCCCAGCAGCTCCTTCAATTTTGTCGGATCCTGGGCGCCCGGTAACTGCACCACAATACGCCGTTCACCCTGTTGCTGGATCAGTGGCTCGGCCACGCCCAGGGCATTGACGCGGTTGCGCAGGATGGTGATATTCTGGCTCAGGGCAAACTTCTGCACGTCCCTGCGCTCACTCGACTTCAGACCCGCCTTCACAAAAAAGGCATCCCCCTCGTCGAGGGATTCGATCACCAGGTTACGGAACTCGTTACCGATCAGATCCTCCGCCACATCACGCTTGACGGCAGCCTTGAATTTGACCATGACCGCGTCACCTTCCCTCGCCACCCGCAGATAGCGGACCTTCTCGTTACGCAACAGCACACGAATATCGCCGCTGTAACGCTCCACCGCCTGCTCCACGGCCGCATCCATATCCACATCGATCAGCACATGGATGCCGCCACGCAGATCGAGACCCAGATACATGGGCTCCGCACCCAGGGAGCTCAACCAGTCAGGCAGATCAGGAGCCAAGGTCAGAGCCTGGTTGTAGTCATCACCCAGAGTGGTCGCCAACACATCCTTGGCCAGCAGTTGATCCTCCGAATTTCGGAACCGCACCAGCAATTTGCCATTGCCAGAGGAAATCCCCTTGGCCTCGACACCCGCTTTCTGCAATGCATCAGAAACCTGAGATAAGGTACTCTCGTCCACATTGGCGCGCCGGGTGCCTGAGATTTCCATTGAAGGGTCCTGGTCGAAAATGTTGGGCAGTGCATAGAGCGCACCCACCAACACAACAACCACGACCAGTATATTTTTCCATAAGGGATATCGGTTCATCGGAGTTACACAGTTAGCAAATTAGAGTCACCGGCCATGCCGGTAAAATGATTATTATATTTTCTCAGCCAGCAGGCTTGGCTGAGCGACCGCCTACAGCTCCTTTAGTGAGCCTTTTGGCATCACGGATTCTATGGCCTGGCGACGGCATTTCACCTCGACACCCTCGGCCACTTCAACCTGAATAAAGTTTTCACCCATATTGGTGATCTTCCCGGCCATACCGCCATTGGTGACCACTTCATCACCTTTGGACAGTGTCTCGACCATCTTTCGATGCTCCTTCGTTCGTTTGACCTGGGGCCGGATCATCAGAAAATAGAGTACCACACCAAAGATAACCAGGGGCAAGAGTCCGGTCAGGGCGTCGGCCGACCCTGCGGCGGCTGGGGCCTCGGCCAGGGCGTCAGAGATAAAAAAGCTCATAATGTTTACCAGTTTTGAATGCAATAGCTAGGACCTGAGGGATATCCGACATTGCGGGCCTCCAGGAAAAAATCAGCCGGAGATTATGCCACAGAAACCGGCAAGATACAGTGGGGGATTGAATCTAGCTAGTACCAGATCGACAGATAGGCCTTCCAAACACTGGCGCTGAAGCTGTAGAGAGGCTCTTCACCCACATCTGTGCTGCTGGTGAGGTCGCGAAAGTCTTCATATTCGAAGCGGATATAGTCGTAGCTCAGATTCAGGCTGCCCCGATCGACGAATCGCCAACCGCCTTTTGCGATTTCATAGCTCAGGGCAAAGCCGAGCGTATGGCTGTTGAAAGTACTCAACTCCTTGTCTCTGGCGCGGAAATTCTGCTCTCCTTCATAGGCGAACAGATCACTATAGAAGTCTGCCGCACCCTGGGTGTAGTAACGATATTTAAGCTCGAAGATCCAATCCTTGCGTAGCGGATGGGTATATCCGAGCTCCGCATTATGCGCTGTGATACCCCAGGTATCGTTGAAATAACGGTACTCCCCGCCCAATGCAGCCCGGTACGGCAGGTAATAACGCAGACGCAAGGCCAACGCATTGCTGGTGCGGGTATTGGGGTAGACTTCCGGTTCAGTCAGATAGGTATCGCCATCCAGATAGCGAACCGAACGGTAGGGATTGTTGAGATAACCCTGATCGGTGATCGTCTCCCAATTGACCGCCAACAGACTGTTCTTGGTCAGGATCTGGGTCAGTCCCAGGCGGAAATTCTGCCGGTCCGCCGATTCACTGAAGCTCGAATCCGAGTTGTTGCGCACCTCGTCATTACCCACTGCGTAGCCCAGGGTCACGGTAGTCAGGTCTCCGAACAGGTCCTGACTGATACCGAGACTGAACGTACTGGCCGCATAATCGCTCTCGTCACTGTCGGTATAGGCCAGGCTCATGAGCGTCTTGTTGCGCAGATAGTCTACGGAGAGACTCTTCTCCTTGCGCTCTTCCGTGTAGGGACTGGCGCTGGTCACCACATCGATGGAGGCGCTGGAGATGGAATCCACGTAGTAGTTGCCCGAGATGGAAACGCTGTCGCCGACCGACTTGCGCAGCAGAATCGAAGGCCCACTCACCTCCACACCACCCCCATCGTAGCCATGGTACATGACATCGGCCCGATCCTCGGGCAGCACGGTAGAACCAGTGGGCAGGCTGACCAGAACCAGTCCCAGGAGAACAATCGTCAGGGAAAAATGCTCAGTTACAGCCACAACCACCTCCTCCTCCACTCTCAGCACCACGGGCCGCCTCGCGAGCCTGATAGACATGATGGGTATAGGCGCTTGCCACTGGGTCCCGGTCGAAACTCATGATCGGGTCGGCCAGATGCGCCCTCTCGTAGGGCTTGACCCAGGGTTCTATCCCGCAAGCCGACAACAGGCTTGTACACAGGATGATAAAGGTGATGATTTTAACCATGGTCAATGATCCCAAAAGTAATCGCATGGGTGTGGGCACGACCGTCGGCAGAAGGGATTCTGCCGTCTAGCGTACATGGAGGTATTCACAGCGTGTCGTGAACACACCCATGCGATCACTTATGCAGCTATTGATAAGCACGGACACCCCTGGACATGGCTACTCACGAATCAACTCACGTATCTGCGCCTGGTACTGCTCTTCATAACCCGGCTGATATCCTTTGTGCAGGTAGCGCAGCTTGCCGTCCCGGTCCACCAGAAAGGTGCTGGGCATGGCGCTGACCTGATAGAGTTCACTGATCTTGTTAGTCTGATCGAACAGGATCGGAAAGCTCACCGGTAGCTCCTGCAACACCTTCTTCGCCACCCCGGCGTCTTCCTCCACGTTGACCCCGAGAATGGTAAACCCCATTGGTTGATAGCGTTTGTAGAGCTGGTCGAGCAATGGCATCTCCTGCCTGCAGGGGCCGCACCAGGAGGCCCAGAAATTCACCATCACCACCTCACCCCGCAACTCGCTGAGCTTCAGGTTCTCACCACTCAGGCTCTTCAAGGTAAAGTCCGGGGCCGGGTCCTGCAAGGCAGCGGCCATGAGCGAATGGGAGCTAAACAGAAGCAGCGAACTGAAAATAATTTGTCCAAAATACTTCAAGGCCATTTGCAGTCTCCTTAGAAAAACAGTGTCAAACCAGCATGGTATTCAAGGTTGTGGGTTGTCTTCTCCTCACCGAGCAGATCCGAGTTGAACATGTGATCCCGCGCATCGAGATGCAGAGTAATCCAGTCGGTCAGCAACAGACGGTAACCCGCTCCAAGATTCACGGTGAACTCATCATTGCCGGCGAAATGGGTGCTGCCAATCCCACCTATCAGGTAAAACTGGCTGTTGAAGACATAGCTGTCGGTGAGAAAGACCTCACCCGGCAGCAGGTTGTAACCCAGCGATAGATTGTAATAGGTGTATTTCCGGTCTTCGTCGGGCAGCAGTTGGATATCCCCACTCAGGGTCTCGTAGCTGGTCTCGCCTGCCTCGCTGGAGCCCAGGGTCATCTCCATGAAGATGCCTTCCGTCACATGGTAGGCCAGACGCACGCCGTAGACGACATCGGCGCCGAAATCCTCGATGCTCAGAAAACCGACAAACAGGCCCGCCTCGAAGTCCTCCTCATCGATCTCACTCTTTTCGATCTCACGCCGGGCAATCTCCGGCTGGATGACAGGCTCCATACGCAGACTCTCACCGATGGTCTCGGCAGCGCTGCCTGGCCCGGCCAATACAGCCGCCAACAGCCCGCCAACGATTAAAAGAAAGTGCCGATGCCTAATTTCCACTGATTGAATTCCTCGTTCTCGTTACGACTGGTAAACACGGTGTAGCGCCTGAGTTCTCCGCGCAGGAAGAAGCGCCGGGTCAGATAGAAACGTAGCCCCAAGCCGGCGTGGGCTGTTGTATCTGTCCTGTCCTCAGTCTGTACCAGGGTTGCATTGGGGCTGGTATGGATCAGCCCGGTTCCCAGGGTAAAGAATGGCGAATAGCGCCATTCCGGAAACGGCTGGGAAAGCAGATTCAGGTCCACCAGATACTCACTGGAGAAGTTGCCAAGGGCCTGCGAAAACCCGATCTCGGCAGACAGATTGGGAGTAAATGCATAACCGGTATAGAGATTCAGCAATGCTGCACCATCCATCTGCCCGCCATGGAATCCCATCTCCCAATCCCGCTCCCTGAAACTCTCGGCCGACAGGGATTCGATGAACAGCGTCGAACCATCCGCCAACCTTGACTCTCGTATCTGATTCAGAATGACCCAGCCCTCCTTGCCTTTCCGGGTGCTGATCTTGAACCAGTCTGTGCGGCGTTTGAGAATACTCACCCACTCGTCTCTCTCCACCACGTAATCTACCGGGTAGCCGGATCCTGGACCCGTATGCAGTTCAATATAGGGCGCCGTGACCTGAACCTGCTGAGTGACCTCTTCAGCCATGGAGATAAGGGGCAGCAGCCCGATCAGGATTCGAAAAATACTCAACACTCAGTTGTCCAGGGGCGCATCGAAGGGATTGTTGTAATACTGGGCGCCGATATCCAACCATTCGGTGATCAGTTTCATCTCAGCATCATTGAGATAACCCTCATGACTGCCCCCTGCATCGAACAGACTTAGAAAATAGCCTCCACTGGCTGAGCCCGCCCGCATCGAAGGACCGGGGGCAGGCACCCTAACCATGATGGGCTGATCCAGAATGGGGTCCCCATTCTCATCCAATTCATAGAGCAGATTTCCTTGGGCATCCGTGGCCTGAATCAGTTGATAGACCAGCTCGGTGATATCACCATCCTGATCCTGATCATCCACATCCACGATCAGCAGATCGTCCGGAAACAGCAACTCCCGATAGGCGAGCAGATGATCCGGTTCGTCGAGCGACGGCTCATCGGTCAGTTCCAGCTGTCCATTAGGCACCACAATGGTTCCTGCATCATCCCTGTCGTGACAATTCACACAGGTCACATCCACCAAATTGGCATTGGTTCGCGGTAAGGCCCAGAGGGGATGAATATGCTGCTCATAATGGATAATGGCTCGACACAGGTTGTCCCACTCGACGGTACAGCTACTATGACTGACCGGAATCGACAGACTCGAATCCAGATCTTCATAGAGCGATGAGACACCCTCGGCATCTTCAAGGTCCATGCTGGGCGGGCAACCCTCGGGGCATCTGATCTCAGCCAGGGTATCGCCGGAGATCACTGAGGGCGGAGCCGCCTCCAGACGACCATGGGGCAGATTGTTCAGTGGATCGTGACAGCCATGACACTCGACCAGCTCTCCCGGTCGGAATTGCAGTGAATATTGATGCGGCAGATTGGTTCGCCGCCCATCCAGATCCAGCACACTGAAGGTGAGAGGTACATTGGTCGGCACCTTGACCTTCACCGAGCCATCCGCTTCGATCGGCGCATACCCCACCACCTCACGCATGCCGAAGGCGCGGGTACGCCCGTAGGCGGTATTCGGGAAGTCGAGCAGATCCCGGTCGGGGATGGTCACCTTTTTCAGGATACGCAGAAAGCGGGCCGGTCGCTGATCAGCAGTGGCGGATGCCAAAACCGTAATACTGGTCGGATTTCCATCCGCATCGGTGGCCAGATCCTCCCCATCCACATCGTAAACACTGCGAATATGCAGCACACCAACCTCATCCCCATCATCCTGGTCAAAGATCAATGTAGGCAATTCAACAGGCTGCACAACCACCAGATCTGAGTAGATTATGCCCTCCTGGGGGGTGACAATCGGCAGTTGGGTGGCATTCTGCATGTCATAGATGAAGATTCCGTAGATCGGGGGCGCCTCCACCGCATCAGGATTGGCCAGACGCTCATCCGTACAGGGAACGATGACACTGTTTTCCAACAGACGGCATTGGCTCCAGCTCACCAACAGCCGCTCAGTGCCGTCTCTCAGGGGGTAGGCGCTGTTAATACGTCCACCGGGTGAGGGGCTTTCGTCAGTGGTGACCTCATGTACAGTGGCCGCCAGCTGAGCCGGCCCGGCCAGCCCCTGATTGATCCAGGTAGGCTGGTCATTTTCGACATAACTATCTGTATCGATGATCACCAGATCGCCACCCCCATGGGTGGCGTTAAACGGCTTGAGCGCTACCAGGATCTGTCCATCTGGCATCTCCCGGGGCTGCATGAACTGCACTATGCCGCCATCACTACCGGTATCGTGGCTGGTAACGCCATACAGCAATTGATGCTCGGTACCGTCAGGATTCATCCGATAGAGGCTGATGGCATTACGGCCGTCGAAATTGTCCCAGCGGGAATAGATGATCTGACCATTACTCAGTACTGCCGGGGAGAAGTCGTGGCTCTTGTTGAAAGAGATCTGCTTGATCTCACTGCCATCGTCATGCATGACATGCAACACCATCGCCTCTTCATTCACCGTGGATTCAATCGCGGCATATTGCGGCTTGCCCTCATCCAGGAGTCTTGCCTTGGCTTGGCGCTGGCGGCTGGAGCTGAAAACGATGCGGCCATCCGGCAGATAGTGCGGAAAGCGATCCTGACCCTCTTCCGCCGTTATATCTGAGGGGATGACACGTCGCAGTTGGGATTCAAGAATATCGTATTCCCAGATATTCCAGGTGGGTTGATCCTCAGGATCTGCATTTTCTATTTCAGGCAAACGCAGCGAGAAGAGTAGTTTGCTAGCGTCAAATGAGACCGTTACATCCCGCACATCCCCCGCTCCCTGGGTTACGTCCGAGGTAAGATTTTGCTCCTCGGCACTGGGTGAGGCGCGGTCTCGCAGATAGAGATCAGCACCTGCCTGAAACACCTGGGATACCCGTATGTCGATGTCATCGACACTATCCACTCCATCTATTGTGAGCATTGGAACAGGTCGCTTCACATACGCAATCGGCTGATCAACGACTACCGGATCCGGCTCCTGATCCCCACCGCCACAAGCTGACAGAAACACTACGGCTATCAAGCTGACTAGGTTTAATACCTGCATAAAATTCGGTTTTCCGGGGCACATCACATGAGCATCATCAACAAGTTCTTTGGTCCATCAACAGATCTATCTGTGTGGCGCGCCATACCCTGTTTGTCAGGGATGAGTATTCATTAACGGCAATCGAAGCCTTTCCTATAGCGCGTCCAGATCCATTTCTTATTTTCCTTAGCAACGATCTGCTATGGATAGTCCATTCGGGCCAGCATAGCCGATCAGCTGAGAACGCTAGAGAATCTATCTAATACCAATACCCGATCAGTGCACAAGATCACAACAATTAACGACAAATATCACATTACTCTCTACTCTTATTGACAATATTGCTCGACTCAATCAGAAATCAATAAACCCACCAGCGAACAAAACAGTGGGGAACAAAAACAGACCTGGACCCAAATAACGGACCAAGAGGCCCCCATTGATGTCATCCCTTACTACAGTCAGACGCTCAACAAATGCCAAATGGACCGGCTGCCTGGTTCTGATGTTTCTTGGATTTCTTACCAGTGGAGCAACCGATACTGAGGCTGGCCCAAGGGAACAGGCCAAAAGGATTCATGACCGGTTGGCTGGCGTCCCACCAACTGACGAGGTGCTGAATAGCCTGACTGATCTCATCACGGCAGACCCGGTGGGCGGTCATTATGACGCAGCGATGGAGGCCATGGAGAATCCCAATTTCTACAATGTCACCCTGAAAAACTGGGTCACGCCCTGGACCAACGAGGAACAGACGGCGTTTGCCCCGCTCAATGACTACACCGCCACGGTAATCGGCATGGTCCGGGACAATGAACCGTTCAACAATCTGTTTTCGGCCGACATCCTTTATGTTGGCAGTGACAGTCGCCTTCCCGCCTACTCGATGGACGACAATGACCACTACGAACAGATGGAGCAGCTGGGCGTCAATCTCAAAGATGACCTGGTGCGGATCAATCAATCCCAGGCGACCAATCTGCCCGCAACGGCTACAGCCGGCGTAATCACCAGCCGCGCTGCAGCCAGCGCCTTCTTCATCGATGGCACCAACCGGGCCATGTACCGCTTTACCATGCTCAACCATCTCTGCACCGATCTGGAGCAGATCAAAGATCCAACCCGCTCCAGTGACCGAATCCGCCAGGATGTCTCACGCAGCCCGGGCGGCGACAGCCGACTGTTCTTCAATAACTGCGCGGGCTGCCATACCGGCATGGAGCCACTGGCCCAGGCCTACGCCTACTACAACTACAGCTACCCGGCAGATGACTCGGACGCCGGCCGGATCGTCTACACACCGGGGGCAGTGCAAGCGAAATACCTGATCAACGAAACTGTATTCAAGGACGGCTACATGACCACAAACGACCATTGGGACAACTACTGGCGCGAAGGTCCCAATTCACTCCTGGGTTGGAACAGTTCGTTGCCGGGCAGCGGAGATGGCGCCAAATCCATGGGGGAGGAACTGGCCAACAGCGAGGCCTTCGCCCAGTGTCAGGCCAAAAAAGTCTTCGAAGTGGTCTGCTTCCGCCCACCCGGAGACGCTGCCGACCGCGCTCAGGTAGCCAGCATGACCAATAACTTCAAGGCCAACAACTATGACATGAAAGGCGTCTTCGCTGACGCAGCTGTCTATTGCGCGGGTGAATGAGCGACCAAAGGATGAGAAGAGTGAAGCAATCAAATAACAATCATGGCTTTTCCCAGCGACGCATCAGCTTGTCCAAAGCCGTTCTGCTGTTGGCGCTGACTGTTACTCTGTCGGCCTGCCAGGACAATGTCCCAACCGAGACTCAGCCACAAACCGAGAGTGAGAGCACGACCTATTCCGGGCCAGCCGCCCGCACTACCGACATCCAGAGCTTCCGTGTAGGCCTCTGGGAACCCTTGCGCGCCCAGGACCGTTGTGGCGCCTGTCACAACACCGGTGGCCAGGCCCCCACCTTCGTGCGGGAAGACGATGTCAATGAAGCCTATGCAGCTGCCAATCCCCTGGCAGTACGAGACGATATCGAGGCCTCCCTGCTGGTCACCAAAGTGGCCGCCGGGCATAACTGCTGGGAGAACAATGACGGAGTCTGCGCCGACCTGATAACCGCCTACATCGAAAACTGGGTGGGTAGCGGCGCCAGTGATGGCCGCCAGATTGTCCTCGAACCGCTCACCGAGGATCAGCTGGTGGACCCGGGTGAGAGCAAAAACTTCCCCACCAATGTGTATGACACCCTATTCGCCAGCACCGTCCACCCGTTGCTCACCGCGCATTGCTCGAACTGCCATGAGGAGACAGCACTCACACCCCAGTCACCCTATTTCGCCACCGCGGATGCCGCAGTGGCCTATGCCGCCGTAAAAGCGCAGATCGACCTGGACAGCCCCGTCAATTCCCGATTGGTGCTGCGTCTGCGCGAGTTTCACAACTGCTGGGACGACTGCCCGGACAATGCCGATGAGATGCAAACCGAAATCAGCGCCATGGCCGGCGCAATCATCCCCACCCCGGTGGATGAGAACCTGGTTACCAGCAAGGCGCTCACCTTAGTCAATGGCACCGTGGCGAGTGGCGGCAGCCGGCATGAAACCGATGTGATCGCCCTCTATGAATTCAAGGCCGGTTCCGGTGACACGGTATTTGACCGCAGCACCGTTTCCCCTGCAATCAACCTGACGATCAGCGGCGATGTGAATTGGGTCAGCGGCTGGGGTATAGAGTTCCGTAACGGCAAGGCCCAGGGCACCACCAGTGACAGCAAAAAGCTGGCTGATCTGATCAAATCCACCGGTGAA
>JBDLIT010000073.1:0-20561 GCA_039714735.1 Pseudomonadota bacterium | reverse complement strand
AGGTGATATTGCCGTGTTCAGCGAGCCGGGAAGCGATTGGCCGCTAGGCGCACCTCGCAGGTAATGGCAGGCCCTTGACAAGAGGTGCAACACCGCGGACGATCTCTTCCCGGCCCGTCCGCAGGAAGCTATCCAGATGATCCAATCCGGCGTTGCAGCCCTTGAGAAGGGCCTGCCATTCTCTGCGGACTGCGCCTTGTCTTGAATCATCTGGTTAGCTCTGAACACGGCAATATCACCTTGAAGGAGTACTAACCCCTAATCTCCCTTAAGAGACGAAAGCCTGTCAAACTATCAGCTTTACCATTGTGATTCCGGTTGGATTTTATATTGCATTTGTTTGAGGGATCATTGTAGTGGCCACCCATGGCGCCAAGTGATTTACCAGTTGCCACCCATTCCTGGGCATTTCCAATATAGTTAAATAATCCCCAGCTATTTTGAGGGGCGACATTGACATTAACTGGAGCACCTCCCTTTATTATCGAGCCGCCGCTCAGCAGCAGGCAATTGAAATCTGTGCCCGGTAGTTGAGAGCCTTTTGCGCCGGCTGCATGTGTCCATTCTTTAGTAGTTGGTAAACGATAGGTGGCGCCTGTCTTCTCAGTCAGCCACCGGGCATATTTTCTTGCCACTGAAACAGAAGTATTCGTCAATGGAAGTTTACTGTTTTTCCCGGAGATGGGTTTACAGTTTCCACTGAGCTGGCAATAGGTGTTGAAATCTCCAACGGATATTTCATAACGGCCAATCGCATAGGGTGTAGTATTGCCACCTCCGGCAGGCACTACCACCATGATCGGACCTTTCTGCTTGTCCTTCAGTAGATCATAGCAGCGAAATTTACTGCTTCGTTTGCCATATCCGGCAAATTTTGGATTACATTTATCCTTTGTCTTTGCGATAAGCACCGGCTTTTTGAGTTCAGCCAGTTTTTTCTGATAGCGCTGATTGTCAGTCCAGATGGCAATAGCCTTTTCAACCTGAGATTTTGCCTGCTGTCGTTTGCCGGCCTTCAGGGCTTGGATGTGTTTTTGGTAGGTATCTTCTGCCTGCTTGATACGTTTCTTCAGTTCGGTTCTCAGTCTCAGAAGATCGCTATGTCCCTTTTCTTTCTGCTCGGCTTCCTTCAGGAATTGCTGTGCTTTAGTCAGTTGTCCAGCTTTGGTGGCGTTGAGGCCTTTAGCTGCAATAACAGAAGGCTTTGGCGGTTGTGCAATGCTGATCTGGCTGAGTTGTCTGTTATCAGGAAATAGCGCACGCGCAGACTTCAACAAGGTTTCTGCATCATCTGGCTTCTGGGTTTTTTCTATACGCTTGGTAAGTATTGATGCAAACTCATTAACGATTGATGCGTAGCGTTTTGGAAACTGTGTCTGTAACTGCTTGAGTTGATTTTTGAGCCTTTTGGTGTTCTTGGGTTGAAATTTCTGTACGGCGACACGGACATCATGGATTGACGATTCGAATTGGTAAGATGTCAGCGCCTTCTGGATCTTCGGCATATCCGGCGAAATTTTCAATCCATTGTTCAGCAGTTTGATAGCTGCTTTATAATCATTTCGCTTGGCCCGGCGTTCGGCCAGACGCAGATAGGCATTTCCAATTGCCTCCGGACCAGTGACGATAAGAAATTCGTCATTGGCAGCAAGCTCTTTGCGCAGGGTACTGAGTGTTTTGAGCGCGGTGGTGATGTCATTTGCCTTGGCCTGGGTCAGCAGGGATTGCTTGGCGCCTTCAAGTCTTGCCAATCTGACTCTTTGCTGGTTTTCTGTTTCCCATGTCTTCTCTTCGGCTGCCAGAATAGCCTGCTCCTTGCCAAATTCATCAGTCATTTGGGGGGCAAACCGTGCACCGGATTGAAGCAATTCAGCTGCCTTGGCGAACTGCTGTTTTGTGCGTTCCAGCGAGGCCTGTTTCAGGTAGAGACTACCCACTCGCTTGACGGTTTGTTCAGCCCAAGGGTCTGTTGCAGGCAGTAATTCCTGGACGGCCTTCAATGCGGCTAACAAATTGTCACTCCACTCAGAGGTAAAAGAGGGTCTGGCAATCATGCCCTCAATATCAGCCTTCTGATCACGGATGTGTTGCAATTTATCGGTAGCCAACTGATTTTCGTAACCCGTGTTCAGCTGTTCAAGACGTTGCGCAAGCAGCCCGGACTCAGGAATAACCTCTATGCCATTTTCAATCAGTTTGGCGGCAGTCTTCCACTGTCCATTTTGACTGAGTTGTTGTGCCTCTTGGTCAAACCGATCAGCAATGTTCTTGCGTCCCTGTTCCAGTAATGGATCTGTGGGGTTGAGGGCGGCCAGTCTATCCAGAATGTTCAGCATGCCTTTGCCGTTGATCACGGACAGAGTCATGCTGTTTAAACGTTGATTAAACTCCTCATACAGGCCATGGATCTTCTGTTGTTTTTCTCTTTCGAGCCGTTCCCGTTCACTCGCCACAAGACGTAACTTGCTTTCTTCCTCTGCCTTGGTGATCTCTATGGTCTCTGACTGCAATGAATTTGTGACTGCATCCTTCGATTGCAGAGCGAGTCCTTGCTGTACATATTTACGGGCCTGTTCCCACTCTCCGTCCGCCCGGGATTTACGCGAGAGGTCCAGATAGGCCTGGGCAATGCTGGCCAGGCTTCTTTCGACCCTTTCATCATCGGCTGCGATGTTTTTCGCCTTTTCCAATAAAGTCATTGCGTTTCTGCCGGAAGGGCGGGTCAATCGTCCATCGGCTACCGCTTTGGCCAGATCGTTGAAAAGATCTGTGATCGCCTTCTCATGGGAATCATGCGCAGCAGTCAGTGTTTTCTGCTGTCTCTCCTGATAATCCACAGACAGCTGTGAAGCGAACTCTTCAAGCAGATTTCCAGCCAGTTGCCACTCTTTCTTGGCGATATGCTCATTGAACTGGGTGTCGAGGAGATTTTTCAAGCCACTTTCGACCCGGCTCAACAGAGGGTCCAGTGGATTGATGGCATTGAGTTGTGACAAATCACCACGCAAGTCGAGGTAGTCTTGTAGTGAGCTGAGCAAAGGCAGCTGTTGTTCGATACGTTGTTGCAGCTTCGCCAACCGGGCGCGCGCCTGCTCTTTCTCCTGGGCAATCCTTATCTTGGATTGAATGTTGTTTAGTGCAGGATCATTTTGAAACCGTTCAAGACCCAATCTGACTAGCTGTTCAGCTTGATCGAAACCGTCTTCCTCCAGGGCCGCTGAGGCTTGTCTGGAATAGGCGTCGGGAAGCCTGGCATCTGTCAAAAGTTGATGCGTCGGGTCCAATTGCTCGAGGATCCGGAGTACGTCGGTAATATCATCTTCGTTCGGATTCGAAACCAGGCGGCCATTACTCAAGTGCTGATTGAAACGGCTGTCCAGTTCATTCAACAGATCATTGCGGCTATCCTCTATGCGCTGTTCTGTACGGAATACCTGAATGGAATCCGGGTAGAGATTACTAACCTTTTTAAGCAGCAGGTCCGCAGCTGCGTAATCATAGCGTTGCATGGTTGGAGAAAATGCCGCGTCTGCCTGCTCGATATAGAAACTGAGTATGGATTCTTTGGCGCTCGAAACGACCTCCTGGGAAATGGAAGTTGGCATACCCTCCAGAGCGGTTAGGGCTTCGGATATCTGCGTGGCATCACCACTGGAGATTAACTGAATAAGACGCTCTATTATCTTGTTGTTGATGTTTTCCCTGGATGGTTCTGGTAAGTCATCAGTCTGTTCAAGATATGCAGCAATGTCCTTGGCGGCTGACTGCTCAATCGAGGAGATGACATCCGATTCTCGGCGTTTCTCCAGGTATGGGGGAATCAGCAACCAACTTGCCAACCCAAGACTGATACCGGTGAGGGCAAGAATCACTGGGGCCTTGGATTTTCTAAACTTTAAATCATCCAGAAACACCTCGACATTGGCCGAGCGGTCTTTGCGCCGAAAGGCAAGTCCTCGCTGCAAGCCCTTCCACTGCCTGCGGGTCAAGCCTTCAATTCTCTTTGGGGTCATCCCTTCCGACATTGCATCGTTGGCTGGCTTTCTGCCGAATGGTCTGGCGCCACTCAGTAACTCATAGGCGACAATGGCCAATGCGTAGATGTCGTCTCTGGGGTCCGGATCCTGACCTTCGAGCATTTCCAGGCTGGCATAGGTGGGTGTTAACGCTCCGAGGGTTCTGGCATCGAAAGCGGTTACATCGCCCTTGGCCTCGCCCGTCTTGGGTTTGGCCGCCCGGGCAATGCCGAAATCGAAGACCTTGACCTCATCATCCGGGGTAAGAAAGACATTACCCGGTTTGAAGTCGGAATGGATGATGCCGGGTTTGTGGTTGTGGGCCGCGGCAAGCGCCTGTCCCATCTGTGTGATCAGACGTAATGCCTGTTTCTTGGGCATGCCGCTGCCACGCAGCGACTTTATGGTTTTATCCAGTGGATGCCCATCCAACAACTCCATGGCGATGAAGTAGTTGTCGTGCCCATCCTTGTCGAAATCGAAGATACTGATGACATTCGGATGCTTGAGATCCTGAGCCTTACGCGCTTCACGCTGCAGCGCCATGAGCGATTCCGCATGCTGTTTAAAGCTTTCATTCAGCAGCTTCAAGGCCACATAGGGATGACGGTCTCTGGCCTCTACCTTACGTTGATCCAGGGCCTTGAAGACGATCCCCATGCCGCCTCGGCCCAACTCCTCCTCGAGTACGAAGCGCTCTTTCAGAATGTCGCCCACCGCGGGTTCATTACTGATTTTGCGGGTTGCTGTGCGTATGCCTGTGGTTTTACCCCAGTTACTGGTCGAGGATGGTGCGCCGGTGGTTGCAGTGGGTGATCGCCCTGTTGGAACACCTGTGGAGTGATCGGTGGCTATGCGTGTTCGGTCAGTATCCGCTGGCTCGGAAGTTGCCGTTGAAGGTGATCTGGTTGGAATGCGAGTAGCATCGGATTCATCGGGAGCCGCTGTAGAAGGCGCTGCAATTCGGGTCCGGTCTGCTTGATCATCCGAGTCCATAGAGGGACTGGCAATGCGTGTCTTGTCACTCTCTTCAGGACCTGTATCCGGAATGTTTTCACCAGGTTCAGGAGTGGCGATCCCTGCTGGTGCGCGGCCGGAGGGGATGCTGGTTCCTGCCGGGGTTGTCGGAGTGCCCTGACCAGCCTTGGAGAGTAGGGCCCCGTATAACTGAGGAGGCAGCCGGCCTTCACGATAGAGTGCGTTGATACGATCGATCAGTTCAGGAATCTGTACCGGGTCTTCAACGGCGACCCGGCCTACAATCTCCAGCAATCCATTGAAGTCGAGCTGTCCGTGGACGAAAGCGTCGAGTGATCCCTTGATATCCATCATGTCTGTTTAGGCAGTCCTTTCCCCGGCCTGAGCAATGGTTAGGGTGACATTATCACGTGCTCCACGCCTCAATGCCTCATCGATCAGTAGCTGCCCTGTCGCCTGGGTACTCTTACCTTCGGAGAGATACATCTCGATCTCATGTTCTTGGATCTCTTTGTTCAAACCGTCACTGCATAGTAGATAGATATCGCCGGGTTCTATCTCATGATGGTCTAGATCGATATAGAGTTCATCCTCTGCGCCTACTGCCCGGGTGATTACATTGGCTGAAGGGTGTGTCTCCGCATCTTCCCGTAACAACACCCCCTTTTCGACCAGTTCTTCGACCTGGGTATGATCCTGTGTGATGCGTGTGAGTTGACCTTTACGAAAACAGTAGGCTCGACTGTCGCCGGCCCAAAGCAGGATGCTCTGATATTCATAGGCCAGGAGTACGACGACGGTGCTGCCAATGGTTGTATTGGCGCCACGGCGTAATGCCTCCTGCCTGAGCGCCCGGTTGATTTCCAACAGTCCGTCCTCCAGCAGTTCCACTCTATCCGCGAGTTTATCCGGCAGAGGGATCTCTCTGAATGCGTCGACGATCATACGGCTGGCCAGGTCACCAGAACTATGGCCTCCCATACCGTCAGCCACGATCCACAGGCCAACATCCGGGCGCTCAAGGCAGGCGTCTTCATTGAGCTTACGGATCTTGCCGACATGGCTCAAGGCAGCAGAATTCCACAAAAAACGGTTATGTTTGACCATGGTTTGAACTATCAAAGGGACTTCATTTGATGCAACGGAAGAAGCCCGGTCCAGATTATGTTTATTCGCTGGTGTGTGTTATCCAAATGACTCAAGTCAGCGGATGATGCTCATCACCTTCAGTCTCGCTATCGGTTTTGCCGTCTTGTGGCAATCTGTATTGCCCCCACCCCCATTTGTTCCAATCTCCATCCAAGAATCCGGAGAAGCCGCTGACTGGCGGCAAACCTTCGGTGATCAGAAGGCTTGGGCTGATTCGTTCCGAGCCTTGAGTCCACCAGAGGCTGTATGCCTGGAACTGGTTGTTAAGCAATGTCTGGCCAATACAAGCCAGGTTCTGCTCAGAACCATTGACAGCGGACAGACTGAACTGCCAGGCGGGACGGCTGGTGCGAAAGCGCCCCAGTTCTTCCGGTCCGGCGCATAATGGGGGAGGCCTCAACGCCTGGATGGATTGGTCAAAATCATCGATATCGAAATTGTCTTCCAGCGAACTCAAGGCCAGATCTTCAGCCGTCAAAAACCAATCATCGGTATCCGTCAGCAGCCGCATGAGATTTGATTTTCCATCCAGTGGAACTGCCAGCGTCAGTGGGAAATAGCGCCCGACACGATCGACACTCGGCATCACTACGCCAGTCCAGGGAGTGTCTCCACAAAGCCCGGAGGAGAGCGCAAATCGCCAGATAGGGCTGGTCAGATAGATATCCAGCCAACCCTCTGTTAGTTGTTCACGGCTGTTCGCGATCACCGATTGCAGCCAATTGTCCCAGGGATCGGTAAAACTACGTGGCAGATGCCTGGACACGAAATCTCCATGACTCGGGAGTTTCCCGAAAAAGCCCATGCTGGTGGCCGATCCGTTTACAGTCTCGGGCATCGGAACGCCTCCAACTCCGGCATGCTAAACGGATTGATGATACTGCTGGCGCGCAGTTCAAAGCGGGCTGTATGACCGTCCACCGTGAACGAAAGCATGAATCGGTCAGCCTGTTGAGTGTCCTTGACATCCATCTTGTCGAGCAGCCGGAACCAGGCCCAGGGGCCTTCCTCGGTATGGCTGGCTATCTTTCCGTTCAGATCTTCGAAGACTATCCTGACCCGGCCTGATGCATCAGGCGCCGGCCAGACCATCTTTGTAGTTCGGGCAGGCCCGTGTCGGTAAGTGATCTTTTGACCATCCAGGTCCAACATGAAGCGGCTGATTGCTGAATCGAGATAACTGGGCTTGAGGCTGAACGCAACCGCTGGTTGATCGCCGGCGGTAAAAAAGGTGTCACGGATATGTGCGGCCCTTTCAAACTGGCGCAGATTGCCGGTCGTGATGCCCATGGGATGTCCGCTGGGTTTACGCCAGCGCCAGGGCCTTCTATTTGTATTTGCGAAGGGTTTTATCTGCTCCTGAAAAAAGCTATCCATCGATCCACCAGGGCCGAAAAACGTGCCGAAGTCAGACAGAGTGACCTCGCGCTGGGTCTTTTTAGAGAAGGGGTAACGCCCCTGGATACCGCGTTTACACAATGGTTGCACATCAGTCTGCAAGATTGATGAGAGCTCGTTGCGTGAACTGCCCAGGACTACATTCCAGCCCCGCTCGGAAAGGGCGTAGATCCAGCTGTTCAAGGGTTGGGGTAGCCGCTTGGCACGTCTGCGTAATAGCTTGACCGGGTCTCTGCCACCACCTGAGGCCTTCGCCGCATCCAGGGCTGCGCTGCCGCCCGCCGCTTCGAGATCCGCCAGAAAACTGAGCAGATCCCCCAGGTCCCCGATCAGAGCCTCGACTGGCGGTGGACTGTCACCACGCTTTTGTACCAGCAGGTTGAGCTTTTCGAAGGTCTCGTCGACCTGCCGAACGGCTACATCCTCTTGAGCATCTCCGGTGGCGGACAAGCCAGCCTTGTTTGCGGCATTCATCAGGGCTTGCAAACGATACTTTTGAGACTGAGCCCCACTGCTTAGATCGCTGGCTGCGTCTGCGGCTCCTGCAACTGCGTCCCTGCCGGGTATTTTGGGGATCAGCTCTGGGGGCAGCCGGCTCAAAGTGGTATTGGCTTCCACTGCCTGAAGCAGTTTTCGGAGCGGCGAGGATGGACCGGACACCACATCCAATACCTCTACCGCGTGAGGAAGGCCATTGAGTTTCACGATCTTCAGATCATTGAGAAGATCGCGCCAATGTTTGATGTAGTCTTCGATATAAAGGGATTTGACCTCATCAAGCAGTTTTTGCAGTTCGGCTTCGCTGGCTTCACTGGCTGCTTCATCCTTGAGAACCCAGTTTTCACTCAAGGCCTGTTTGGCCAGGTCGTGACTTTGCGGCAAAAAGAGCGTGTAGAAGCCCTTCTTGGTGTAGAGGCCGGCGATACGCGCCGCTTGCAATTCTCCCTCAGGGCGGGTGAAGACCAGGTCGCCATGCCGGCCCAGCGCATTGTTGAGATGGAAATCTAGGCGATTGTCAGCCGCCGCCTGTTTTTGGATACTGGCATAAACTTGCCTGGAAAAAGGCACTTCCGTGAGCGCAAAACGGGCTTGATTGATCAGACCCTGATCCAGCGGAAAGGGTTTGAATCGACCCGCCAGGAGTGAATCCAGATGCTCCAATAGCCTGTTTTGGTTCTCACTTTCTCCAGGAAGCGTATTCGCCCAGTCGACAGACATGAACAACTTTATACTTTCTGGTTGCAGATACTCGGTTTTTCCCAGCATTAGATAGGCCTTCAATGCCTCGCGGAGAAATTCCTTTTGTGAGGTGTTCTGCAGATGTTCTTCCAGGCGTTGGGCCAGGCTGTAGAGAAAGCGTCCTTCCAGGAGCCGCCGATAGGCGGCGTTGGCCGCAGGGTCCAGTTTGTCTCCCTGATAGAGCCCGAGGCCCATGCTGAGTGGTGTATCTTCGCTGTAGACGCCCGCTGCCTGACGCAGTTGATCGAGCGGGGGGAGCAAAATGCTGAAATCAGTCGTGCTATAGGGCTGATCGGGGATCTGCGCCTGATAGGTTTCGATCTGGTTCTCGAGTTCCTCTATACCCATCTGGTTACGGGTAAAACTGGTCGTCCAGGCGAGAGCGGTGAGGACAGTGAGGCCCAATGCGCCGGCATAGGCGCCGCGTTGCATCCAGGCGCGCCGCATCTCTACTTTCTTGTCGGTGCCGGCCAGGGTCGATTCCGGAAATATGATTCTGCGAAATAGCTCCTGAATGAAATAGCTGCGACCCCGGCCACTGAAGGCGGGGAGCGAGATACGGTCAAGTCCAAAGCTCTGCGCCACATTGCCGAGTAAACGGTCGATGGGCGTTCCCTCCTGGGTGCCGCTGGTGAAATAGACGCCCCGCAACAGGGGACGGTTCTCAAAGCGGCTGGTCTGGAAGGTGTCATCGAGGAAGTTCTTCAACGGTTCCCTGAGCGAGGCCATCTCCTGCGGGAAACCGTAGATCTGAGTGCGCCGTTGCAGGTCCCTCTCCTGATGCATACGCGCAATCATTCTGTCGTTGAGGCGCTGCAACAGGGCGTCGTATTCCTGTGCAAAAAACCCGACCGGCGCTGCCTGGTCCATCTTGTCATCGAGAGGGAAGGTCATACCCCAGACCTGCGCCCTGTCATCCCTCCCCAGGTCTTCGAAGAACTCGCTGAAACCTGCGACCAGATCGCATTTGGTGAACGTCATGTAGACGGGAACCCTTACCCCGAGACGCTCGTTGAGTTCCTGAATACGATTGCGGATGGCGCGGGCATGCAGGCCACGTTCCTCATCCGTCTGCAGCAACATATCGGAGACGCTGACTGCGATCAGGATGCCGTTGATCGGCCGGCGCTTGCGGTGCTTTTTGAGCAGGTCGAGAAATCCCAGCCAGGCGCTGGAGTCCAGAGACTCCTGGCTGTCCTGGGTGGTATAGCGCCCCGCAGTGTCGAGCAATACCGCATCATCGGTAAACCACCAGTCGCAGTTTCTGGTGCCACCCACGCCGCGGATGGCATCTTTGCCGAACCGCTCAGAGAGTGGGAACTTCAAGCCTGAATTGATCAGGGCTGTGGTCTTACCCGAGCCTGGTGGGCCGATGATGATGAACCAGGGCAATTCATAGAGGTACTGAGCGCCGCTGAACTTGCCGCCATCATGGCTCTTTTTCAGAACGGAGAGCGCTTCATCGAATCTTTCGTTGAGGATCTGTAACTCTTCGGCAGACTGATCCGGCGCAGTGCTCTCAGTCTGGCTGATATCATCCATCATCTGCTGGTCGGCTTTCTTGGCTTTCAGTTTCGACCAGACGAGATTGATCACCCACAGCAGCAGCAGGAACAGGATCGCCCCGAGCCTGACCCAGAGCACCATATTTTCCAGGGTGAAGAGGGGGATCGCGAACCAGAGGATGGCGCTCAGGGCGATCACCCCCAGGAGTTGTATGACCCACCTCTTTTTGAAGAATTCGAGGATAGCGCGCATCATTTCTCCAGCATGATCTCAACCCGGCGGTTTTTCGCTCTGTTTGCCGGGGTATCGTTGGGCACCAGTGGTTCGTTGTCGGCTCTGCCCTCGGCGGTGATCTCGCCGGAGATGGACGACTCTTGCCGAAGTATATCCGTGACGGCTTCCGCTCTGGCCATGGAAAGGTGCCAGTTCGAGGGAAAGCGAATGGTATGGATTGGCACATTGTCAGAATGGCCCGCCACGACCACATTCCCATCCAGGATGGAGATGGCTTCGGCAATCCGTTTGAGCAGTGGTTTGAAATCCTCCGCGACCTGGGCCCGCCCGGATGAGAAGAGACCTTTGTTGCGCAGACGTATGATGACATCTGTGTAGTCATCGATCAGTTCAATCAGATCCTGCTCAACTTCAGCCTGGAGCAGTCCTGAAACACGCGCATACATGGTCTCCTGCGGCACAACCGGTGGGGCGATGATAGCCACCTCTCGTGGGGGAGGCTCTTCCCGCCCTATGCTATGCAAGGTCTTGAAGATGGGTGATGACGCCTGATTGATGAAGGTGCTGAATACCAGATAGATACTCAGCAGGAGCACCCCGGAGAGTGCGGCCACCACCCAGAGAGGCACATAGTGGCGCAGGGTATGACGGGGTTGCTCTTCCCCCAGCCAGTGAGGGGAGAGGTCCTGTTCATATTCGCCACGCTGCAGGCGGATGGCATGATAGGTGCTGTCGACAATGCCTTCGAGGGTTCGCATGCCGCCCTCCAGCACCCGGTACTTACCTTCGAAACCCATGCTTAGACAGATGTACATCAGCTCCAGCATGTCCACATGGCGTGGTGGGTCTTTCAGCATCCTTTCCAGAATCAGGAAAAATTTCTCGCCGCCCCAGGCCTCGTTGTGAAACAGGATGAGCAGGCTCTCTGTACTCCAACTGCTCTCGTTGCCCCATGGCGTGTTGAGAACAATCTCATCGATCACCGTGCACAGGCAATATCTGGCTGCATTCACGGTTTCACGATCGATGCCTGCTCTGAGCGCCTGGGTTTCGAAAGTCTTCAGTTCCTCCTCCATGCGGCGGCGAAGTCCCTGAACATCCCGGTGGCTGGGCGTATTTCTCAGTTTGCCCAAGAGCGATAAAAGAGGACCTGCCGCCACAACGAGTTGGTTGAGTCCCCGGTCCACGGAGAGGCTGACCCGTTGCAGAGGCGGTGGGCTGGGTGTGTAGGCAGGAGGTGCGCTTGGGCTAGCGGATGGACGTCGGCCACCCGGCGAGGGCCGGATGACGGTACGGTCGCTGTCGTCACTATCGGAGCTAAAAAAAGGGTCGTCTGTGTTCACTGCGCATTAGCCTTTTATGGCCCAGAACTCTAATTCAATACCTGGAAAGTCACCGCCGATATGGAAGGCAAATCCCCCGGAGCTTTTCAGTTGTTTCCATAATTCACTGTTGCGGTCCAGGTCAAAATAGTTGAATCCTGCATGGTAGGGAATCTGTCTGGGCGCAACCGGTAATGGGCGGATGCCGATGCCTGGGAGTTGTGAGTTAACCAGTTGTCTGATCTGCTCAACCGGGCCAATCTTTACTTGGGTGGGAAATCGGGTTCTTAACAATTCGGCTGGAACCTGAGCACTCACCGCCAGGACAAAGTTTGCACTGTCGATGAGGTTGCGATCCGCTAATGGAGCAACCCGGATACCGTACTTCCTATCCTGTAAAGGAATGGGAATTGCGTTTTGCTCCAGCACCATACTGAGTGACTGACGCAGTGAATTCATGAGCCCCGAAAATGTGCTTTGCAGATCATCATGTTGGTACGCGGTAATCTCGTCGGGGCGTTTGCTTTTGGCTGCGAATGTGGCCAGTTCTCCGGCTATCTGCACACCTGCCCGATAGAATTCCTCGGGATGCAGCCCCTGCATGTCCGAGAGATGAGTAAACAGGGGCTCCCATCGATTGACCGCCTGCAGCATCATGAAATCTGCGATCTCAGATGCGCCACCGCGACCTGACTCGGTAATCCTTCCGGCCAAGGCTTCGCCTCGATGATGTAACAGGCCCTGTAGTTCCTCCAGGAAGCCATGCAGGGCGGGAACAGCGCTGCAGTAAAGACATGGGGGAATGAAAGAGTCATCAAGCAGAAGTTTCTTGTCTGATCTGAGTTCCGTAATACGCGCAATCGGTGTTGATAGAAACTGACTGCGGTCAGTTGAATCCAGCATGAGCCGGAGATGCAAACGGCCTGTTTGAACATCCGCTTTGGTTTCGGCTGTAGCGTTGCTGTCCTCAATCTCATTGTCACGGGACAGGTATCTGGCCATGATATCGGGGCTATCCCGATCATCCGCCTCTGTCTGCCCCCTGCGTCTGGCGGGCAGAGTCAGATAGACGAGTTCTTCCTGTGTGTTGTCCGGGACAGTCAGGATGTTGGGTGGTTCATCTTCGTGGGGCACATCAAAGGGGGTGCCGTCAGGCAGGATGCCCTGACAAACCGATAGAGCGATCTTGCCTTGAGAGAGGAGGTCATTATCAATCTTGAAGTCGGTAATTCCCCAACCATAGGCCTTCAGTGGGGCGCATCGTGACTCCAGCAGGTTTTCAAGGTAACGGTCGTGTTGTTGAAAATGGTGTGGGCGAAGAAACATGCCTTCGCTCCAGATCACTCTGTTACGCCAGGTCATTGTATATCTATCCTGGTTATTGACTGTTGAATGCTATTGTTATCCAGGTGCAGGCTACTCGTCTGCAGCAGGCTGGCTCTCAGAAATTGAAATTTCATTCCGTCCCAAAAGGATAGTATAGGCATTAATTTCATGCTCGGTAATTTGTATGACCGACCGCCAGTTTGCCTTGTCCAAGTCGCGAAATGCCACAAGAATACCAATATGACGAGTCGCAGGATTAAGTTCACGATTGATGGTCTTGGTTTCGTTGGGATTGAATCTCAACTCGTCTCTTGCAACCAGATCATCTGCCAGTACATTGGATTCATCATCAAACAGACTGAAAAAGTCATTGTTCTTGAAGTTGCCGGCTGACTTCAGCTCATACAGCCTTACGATGACTGGAGAGGGTGCTCCATCCGCATTTGGATTCAGGTGACTTGAGGTCAGGAATTTTGCCACCAGCAGGCTGGGAGGCGGTGGCTTCTTGGTAAAGCAACCGGTGAGTGAAATCCCTAAAAGGATCAGGACGGCAGTTAACATGAGTTGCCGAATCCGCATGATCATCTCCTGTTTTATTTTTGGTATCAACAATCGGTTCTATCAAGTTTGAGATGTGTTACTGAAAGTGAGCGCCACACATTTCATTGGTTATTAATAGCTTTTTAACAGTAAGTTCAGATTTATTGTGGTGAAGGTCACTGATTAAGAGTTTTATATCATCCCTGTTCTGCCGATATCTGTGTTATTGAACCAGAATTAAACTCTGTGTAACTCTGAGTTTAGAGCATAAGCGGAAGCTTTGTCTCATCGACTAAATCACGGATATCTGGATCCGTCTGCCTGGACTCAATTTTTCTTGCGCGCCTGCGCCAGTTTGGTAATCTGTATTTCATAGGCGCGGGCGAACTCTTCCCCAAAGAAGTCCTGAAAATTATCTTCCGCTTCCATCAGTAACTCCTTATGTTTATCGGCATATTGCTCCCAGTACCAGGCTTTTTTACTTTCGAGAATACTGCGCCCACCTTTGTGTGCAAAATATTCCTCCAGGGCGCCTGGTTCGAATCTTTGCAACATGGCGGAAAGGGCTGCCTGCATGCCGGCCATAACCGCCATCTGATGGGCTTGAATGTCCTCGATTGCCTGACGTACGGACTCCAGCGGTGGAAGGTATGCGCCATTTGAGGAACCTAGGAGGTGCTTCATGGCATCCTCGACACCCACAGAAAATTTTAACGGATTGTTCTCGACCGGGCGTATCGTGGTGAGCTGCATTCTGAACTCGCTTTTAATGTCTGCTCTCGCCCTTAGCACTTCCATCACTCCACCGATCATCTCTCGCATGAGAGAACCCATGGTGCGTAACAGTTCAGCTGCCTCCTGAGAGGGCATATCCATTGGTTGAATACCTGCTCCATCCAACAGTTTATTCAGGCTATCGAGATCATTTCCTTGAGTTGTCTGAGGCTTCGGAATGGGAGCGGTGAGCGTTACTGGGGCAGGCTCTGGTATAGGAGTGGTCAATTGAGAGGATGCGAAATCACTGGCATCGTCCAAATGTTCTTCCTGCAGGTCCCAGTCTTCCGGAATGCTTTGAGGTGGTTGAAAGAACTGATTTTCTGCCGCCACATGGTCAGGTTCGGAGCCGTTATGCGAGACATCTGGGGAATCGAAGTAGGAGTTGGTGGTTGGTCCTGTGATTTCATCACCATTCGACTCATCGGGACCAGGGATGTCATATGTGTTGTCTGTTACGGGGGTCGCAGCTCCAGGTGCAGTTGGATTGAAAAAATCCTCTTCCAAATCAGCCAAAGCACCTGCGTCTTTCTGGTCATTCTCCAGGACCACCTCGATTTCGTAGTCTCCAATAAGGATTCGGTCGCCATTAGAGAGGGAGCTACTGTTGCCGTTACCCATGGGTTGAGGGTGGGCGTTGATATAGATCCCGTTAGTGCTGGTGTCGGTCAAATAAAACTGCCCGTTTTGCAGGGTGATTTTTGCATGCTTACCTGAGATAAACCGCTCGGGGTCTGGTAAGACCCAATCATTTCCGGCAGCCCGGCCTATGGTCCCTCCATCCATGCCAAAAATGCTACCCATGGGCATGCTGGTTGGCTGGTTACGATACGTGATGACATTTAAACGAAGTTTCATGAGCTGCGATGTAAATAATTGGCCTGTCCTGGCAATCCTTAATTCCTAACTGATGACGATTGTAGTGGAGAGTGTAGAGTTATTTCCACTGTCAAGTGTCACTAATAAAGCATACCTGAAATAGATTGTGAAAACCCAATATTGAATTTGGGAATATACCGCATATACTCCAAGATATTGGGGAGCGCCAAGTTACATTAGAAAAATATGATTTAACTAGGCTTTACTTGGGGATTCAAGGATAAAAAAGAACAGAGGAGGGGCGTGGTATGTCCGCGATAAAGGGAAAAGGAAGACTACTGCATACCTGTTGTTTGTTTGGGGTAATCGGTTTGTTGAGTGGCAGTTTGTTTGCTGTGGAGCTGCCAGACCCAGAGAAACCACGTCAGCTTGATGAGGGCATGCCAATACTCGATATCCCCCTGCCTGAGGAGGATGCTGAGGAAAAGGCATTCAAGGGCCTGAGTATTCCACCCAAGCGGGAGCGCCTGCCGGATGAGAGCACCATTCACGTCAAGCAGTTCACAGTTGGCCGCTTGATACCAAAAAGCCAGGTGGCCGGTGAGTGTGTCGAGACTGAAACACCGGGCTTTTGTCTAGCTGAAGTTGAAGAGCCAGATCTCGATCAAATCCTGAGTACGGTTATCTCTGAATATCAGTCCGAATTTACCATCTTCGACCTGGAAGATGTAGCACTCAGGGTCACAAATTATTTTCGCAGTCAGGATCTGATTCTCGATACCGCTTTTATCCCGCCCCAGGACGTCCAAAATAACACAGTTGCAATCCACGTTTTACAAGGTCGTTTGGGGAAAGTCGGCATCAAGGGAAATGAGGATTATGAGGAGGATGTTCTGGTAGCCCCTTTCAAGGAATTGGTTGGACAACCGGTAACACGTCGAGAAATAACCCATTCCCTCCTTACTGTATGGGATTATCCCGGCTTGGCTTTGTCTGACAGAAGGGCGCAACTGACCTTCTTTCCCGGAAGCTCAGTGGGTGAGACGGATATCGAAATGGAGGTCTTTGAAGAGGAATATCCGTTCAACCTCAGCTTCTCATTGGACAACTCAGGTTCAGAATTTTCCGGTATCTACCGGGGAAGTCTGAATATCGATTTCAACAACCCGACGGGCGCCGCAGATCAGCTGTCAGTGACATTGTTAGGGAACGCCAATCCGAATAACGGTCAATATTATTCTTTGAGCTACAATCGTCCGCTGTTTAAGCCGGATTATCTCATCAGCATTGGCGCAAAACGAAATGATTTCGAACTCAGCGGTTCGGACTTTGAGGGTTTTACCGGTGTTACCAAAGAGGCCTATATCGGTGTGGATCGAGTCTTCATGCAGAGTTTTCGTAGTCGTTTTGCCGCCGGCATAAAGTTTTCACGTAAGAATGCAGAAACTCTGAGGGATGATGTACCCCAATTTGAGGACAAACTCGCAGTCGTGAATCTTGCCGGTGACTACATGATTACCGACCAGTTGCTGGTTTCGCAGGGTGCAAATCAGACGCGCCTGATCCTCGATTATGCCCATGGTTTCGGCGACCTGATGGGTTCTATGCCATCAAAAGAAGCTGAGAATTCCAGCCGGACATTGGGATCAGGTGAACAGACCGGTGCAGAATTCGACAAGATCAATCTTGGATTGACTCGTAAACAACAGTTTATTGCCGGCACCACACTTTGGTTTCGGCTCAATGGCCAATACAGCCCTGATGCACTTGTCTCCCTTGAACAGTTCTCCATGGGTGGTCCGAACAGTGTTCGCGCCTACCCGACGGCGGAATTCCTGAGGGACAAGGGGTACTTCGTCTCCCTTGAATGGTCAAGTGAACTGCCGTTTCTTAAGGAGTCGGTTGTACCTGGTTGGTTAGCGGGGGATAGGGAGACAACCTGGGGGCAAGCAATTTCTATTTCGCTGTTTGCCGACTATGCGGAAGGTTGGTTGAACTATTTGGATGAGACGGTCAGTCAGGAAGAGAGTGAAACACTGGATGGCATGGGTATCGGAGTCAATTTCCAGACCTCGATGACCAATCTTAACATGTCGCTGGCCAAACCATTGGGGGACAGGGAGCCCAGTAATGGAAATGATCCGCAGTTTTTTGCAAATCTGATGATTCAGTTTTATTAACATGGAGATTGAATCAGCAGGATTCTAGAGCCAAACAATCAAGGCAGATAACCAAGCTATCAATAGTTGGGGGATGGGAAGAATGAAAATACAGGGCCAAAGATTTAGAGCCAGGAAAGCATTGAAAGTCAAAAGACTAAAGCAACAGAAAAACTATAAAATAAAATCTCTGGCTGGCTATATACGCGCCGCCATCATCCTCCCAGCTGGAATTTTACTGGCGCAGAATAACGCGGTCTTTGCAGGTCCCGAAGGCGGACAGATCGTGGGTGGCGAAGGCAACATCAGCACACCAGATGCGAATACAACACTGGTCCACCAGCAGTCACAAAACCTGGCCGTCGAGTGGCAGAGCTTCAACGTCCAGGCGCAGGAATTGGTGCAGTTTCAGCAGCCCTCCGCCTCATCGTCGGTTCTCAATCGCATACTCGATCAGAATCCCAGTCAAATCTTCGGCGCAATAGAAGCCAATGGCCGGGTCTTCCTGGTCAATCCCAATGGCATCATCTTCAGTCCCACCGCCTCGGTGAATGTCGGTAGCCTGATCGCCGCCGGTCTGGATATGGACACCGTGAAGTTCATGAATGGGCAATACGAGATGGGGGTGCCGGAAGGTGTTAATCCTGGTGCGGTCATCAACCGAGGGATGATCAAGGCCGCCACAGGTGGATCGGTCACCCTGGTAGGAGGCGCAGTCTCCAATGAAGGACTGATCATCGCTGATGTCGGATATGTCAATCTGGCATCCGGCCGCAAGGCGGTGATTGATTTTGACGGTAACGGTTTGATCTATTTCCAGGTGGAAGAATCCGTGCTGGAAAATACCTCAGATGCCGATGCCTCAGTGAAGAACAGTGGTGAAATCAGGGCCGAAGGCGGCACTGTAGTGATGTCCGGCCATACCGCCCGCGACATCTTCAGTCAGGTTGTCAACAACGAAGGTATCGTACGCGCCGGCAGTATCGACGACACAGGCGGCACTATCCGTCTGACCGGTATTGGTGGACGGATCGCTAACAGCGGCACACTCGATGCTTCTGGCGCAACTGGTGGCGAGGTCAGCATCACTGGTGAAAATATCGACCATAGTGGAAGCATCAATGCCGATGGATCTGCCGGGAATGGTGGGTCGGTGGAACTGGTCTCTGCCGATACAATCTTCGTGACAGGAAATGGGGCCATCTCAGCTCGTTCAGAATCCGCAGGTCAGGGCGGTAGTATCAAAGTTTTAGGTGACAAGGTTGGCTTGATCGACAACGCTTCACTGGACGCATCAGGAGACATGGGTGGTGGTGAAGTTCTGGTGGGTGGTGACTATCAGGGAGCAAACCCAGAGATCAAGAATGCGGACCTGACTTATGTCGGACATGACGTAACTATCCAAGCAGATGCACACAATCAAGGCGATGGTGGGAAAATAGTTATATGGTCTGATACCAATACGAATTACTTTGGTACTTCGAGCGCCAGAGGTGGTGAAACTTCTGGGAATGGTGGTACAGCTGAAGTTTCAGGTAAGGAAAGCCTTACCTTTTCTGGGACAGTCGATTTACGGGCCCCCGCGGGTTCGGTTGGCACTTTACTTCTCGATCCTACAGACATCATCATTACTGATGGTCTTTCGGGAGATTCAACTGCCAGTTTAATCCTGGGTGCAACTATAAGTGAAAGTGGTGGAGCGGGTGCAGCTGTCCTTACAGATGGTGATCTGAATCTTCAGTTGACTTTCGCCAATGTCGAGGTCACGACCGCATCAGCAGGTTCAGGGACAGGAAACTTAACCCTGGATGGCACAGCTTTAGTAAATGGCTCAGGAAATAATTTAACACTCACTTCAGTGATTGGTGGTGTTGTGACACTCGATGGGGTTATTTCCAATGTTTCTTCTCTAATTCTAAATTCAGCAGGTGGAGTAGTTTCCGGTACTGGTAGTGCGGCTGGTGATGGTACTGGTAGTTTGTCAGGAATTACTGGTTTTAATGCGACAACTGATCAATCGAATGGTGTTACTTATACTGGTTTTACTGCAATTACTGGTAATGGAGCACTGGACGGAGTAACCAACTATGACATAGCAACCGGTAGTGACGGCAGTGTGACCTTCGGTGGGTTTACGGCAATTACTGGTGACAACACAGGCCAGCTGGACAACCTGGGAGGCAGTTACGATGACGGACTGGATACCGCAACAGTAGGATTAGTGACCTACAATAGCTTTGCCACGATCAATGGAGCGACGGCGATCACCAACGCGAATGCTGGCTTCGATGCGGGTACTGGGACATCTGGGAACAGCAACACATACGGTGCGGGATATGCTTCGGTGGACGGTGCCGGTACGGGGGCATTGACCGATGTCACCAATTTCGATGTAACAACAGATATCGACAGCAGTACGGGAATCACCTACACCAATTTTACCAGTGTCAGCGGTGATAACACCGGCCAGCTGGACAACCTGGGCGCCGGCTATGATGACGGTTTGGATACCGGAACGTTTAGTGGCGTGGCCTACAACAGTTTTGCCACAATCAACGGAGCGACTGCGGTTACCAATGTTACCGGAACCTTCGATGTGCTCACAGGTATATCTGGAAATGGTAATACCTATGGCGCAGGCTTCACAACGGTTACAGGCGCGGGTGCTGGTGCGCAGTTGGACAATCTGGGAGACAGTTACGATGATGGACTGGACACCGCGACCGTCGGTCTCGTGACCTATAACAGCTTCGCCACGATCAATGGTACGACCGGCATTACCAACGCGAACCTGGGCTTTCATGCGGATACGGGGGTGTCGGGGAACAGCAACACCTACGGGGCTACGTACAGCACGGTGGCGGGCGCCGGCACGGTCGACGGCCTCGTTAACTATAACATTGCCAGCGGCAGCGACGGCAGTGTCACCTACAGCGGTTTCACTACCGTCACGGGTGACAATACGGGTCAGTTGGACAACCTGGGAGTCAGTTACGATGACGGAGGTGATACCGCGACCGTCGGTCTCGTGATCTACAACAGCTTCGCCACGATCAATGGAGCGACCGGCATTACCAACGCGAACCTGGGATTCCATGCGG
>JBDLIT010000072.1:0-20607 GCA_039714735.1 Pseudomonadota bacterium | reverse complement strand
CTCAGGCCGCCACATGGGGTGGTCTGGGCATCGGAGAGGCTCGTTGCCCGCTCTAGCATCTTATTGACGATGGCGTATATACCCACATGACGGCTGGGACTGAGGTGCTCTTCGAGTTGCAGACAATTGAACAACCCATCCACATCCACCTGTCGCATTTCCTGCAAAGTGCGATTGGAAAGCAGGTCGATAAGCAGCGCCAGCACACCCTTGATCGTCGCGGTATCGCAGTCGCCACGAAAACGCATGACGCCGGGGCGGTTTGGCACGACTTCAGCACATACATGCACGGTGCTCATGCAGGGCTTTACCCAGTTCTCCTCGGTCTTTAGTACATCCGGCAGGGGGGGCAGCTGTTCACCGAGTTCCATCAGATATTGATAGCGCTGATCCCAGTCATCGAGAAACTCAAAAGTATCGACAATTTCGTCAATTTCGCTCATGACCTTTACCTGTTGATGAGTACTCAGACGCTGAAGGATTCACCACAACCGCACATATTCTTGATATTCGGATTGATGAACTCAAAACCCTGATTCAGGACATTCTGCTGCACGAAATCCACAGTCATGCCATCGAGCATGGACAGGCTGTGATTATCCACCACCAGCTTCACGCCCATCGATTCAAAGACCTGATCCTGTTCGCGGATCTCCTCGGCGAACTCCACCACATAGGCGAATCCGCTGCAGCCGCTCTTCCGCGTTCCCAGACGCAGACCTATTCCCGGTTGTCCCGTCAGCATCTTCCGCACATGTTGGGCGGCGCTCTCTGTCAATTGAATGGCCATGATCAATACTCCTCTATTGCATAGTTGGTCTGTTTGGCAAAACAGATATTCATCACAACAGACCCAGTTGAAACTGCGCTTCCTCTGACATGAGGTTTTGTGTCCAGGGTGGGTTCCATACCAATCGCACCACAGCATCGGTGACTCCCGGCACCGCATCGATCACCCTGCCGACCTCGTAGGGCAGAGTGCCCGCCACCGGGCAGGCAGGCGCGGTCAGGGTCATATCGACCTCCACCCGGCCCTGCTCATCCACCTCCAGCCGATAGATCAGGCCAAGGTCATAGATGTTCACCGGAATCTCCGGGTCCTGAACGCTACGCAAGGCCTCAATCAGAGATTCATACAGCGATCTATTCTGTTGCGTTTCGTGTTCCGCCAAGTTGTTCATACTCATAGTCCGCCAGCTTTAAACCCATTCAGATTGGATCGCTCACTGCGGCCTCTAGCCGCTGATGGATCGTCTCTTGCAACTGTTCACGCAGACTCTCCAACTCGAAGCGATCAAGAATCTCCTGGGCGAAACCCAGGCAAAGCAGACGCCGGGCCTGGTCTTCGTTCAACCCACGTGAACGCAGATAGAACATGGCCTGAGGATCCAGTTGCCCCACAGTGGCGCCGTGGCTGCACTGCACATCATCCGCCAGAATCTCCAACTGTGGTTTAGTATCGATTTCAGCCTGCCGCGAAAGCATCAGATTGGCATTGGAGAGATGGGCGTTGCTCTGCTGCGCCTGCTCCCGCACCAGGATGCGTCCGTCGAACACCGCTCTGCCCCGGCCGTTGAGTATGCCCTTGAAGTTTTCCCGGCTTTCACAGCCCGGCACCGCATGATCGACATCGAGATGAAAATCCACCAGCTGCCCGTCCCCCGCCAGATAGAGGCCATCCAGCTCGCAGATGGCCCCCGGCGCGGCAAAACGGTTGTTGACGGTGGTGCGTGACCATTGCCCGCCCAGGGCGACGTTAACCCCTTGATAGTGGGAGTCTGCCTGCAAGCCAAGATAGAGTTCGGTCAGATGATAGGCCTGCAGACTCTCCTGCTGGACCCGTTGATGTTTCAGGCTGGAGCCCTCTTGCAGTACGATCTCACACACTAGGTTATTGAAGTAGCTGACCTCATCCAGGGCCAGATAGCGCTCCACCAGAGTCGCACCGGCATTCTTCTCCAGGATGATCAGATGCCGGGGCCGCAGACTCCGACCCGCTGCCGCTTTGCTGGTGATATGCAGCAGCTCGATAGGCGTTTCCAGCTTACAATCGGCCATCACACGGATCATTGCGCCATCCTGCAGGGTCGCCAGGTTAAGGGCGGAAAAGCCGTGTTCCCCGGCGC
This sequence comes from Pseudomonadota bacterium, assembly GCA_039714735.1. Taxonomy (GTDB): domain Bacteria; phylum Pseudomonadota; class Gammaproteobacteria; order Chromatiales; family Chromatiaceae; genus JASJBU01. Next base: position 18,481 of record JBDLIT010000072.1, on the reverse strand, counting down.
CAGACAGCGAACCCACTGCCTGCAGGACCGTTTGATCTCCCTGAGCCATGGCGCTGCGCAGATTACCCAGCTGTACACCTTCGATCTGCAAGTCAGAGAGCGCGGGCTGAAACAGACCATCCACGAATATCAACCTCGCCGCCACCTGGTCCGCCAGAAAATGCTGCTGAACCTCGGCTTCTGGAATATCACCTGGCTCGTCAGTGGTGATGAAGCCCTGCTCCAACAGTCCCGTCACGCTGGTGTAACGCCAGGCCTCCTGCCGGGCATGGGGAAGGCCCAGGTCAAACAGTCGGTCGATCGCCGCAAAACGCTGTTCGGTCAACCAGTACCCCTCATCGACTGGCAGCATGTCGATGTAATGTTGCGCTGTCATCAACGCACCTGAAATCGTAGTGGCTTGCCCACTCATGCCGCAGCCTCCTCCAACAGCCAGCCATAGCCCCGCTCCTCGAGTTCCAGGGCCAGTTCCTTGCCACCGGAACGGATGATGCGGCCGCCGGCCAGCACATGCACATGATCCGGCTCGATATATTCGAGCAGCCGTTGATAGTGGGTCACCACGATCAGTGCGCGATCCGCTGAACAGAGCATGTTGACGCCATCCGCCACGGTGCGCAGGGCATCGATATCCAGACCGGAATCGGTCTCATCGAGGATCGCCAGGGCCGGTTCCAACACCGCCATCTGCAGGATCTCGTTGCGTTTCTTCTCACCGCCGGAAAAACCCGCGTTGACCGAGCGCTTCAGCAGCTTCTCGTCCAGCTTGACCTGTTTCGCTTTCTGCCGCACCAGTTTCATGAAGGAGATTGCATCGATCACTTCCTCTCCACGCGCCCTGCGGATGGCGTTGAGAGATTCCCGCAGGAAGGTCATGTTGTTCACCCCGGGCAGCTCCACCGGATACTGCATGGCCAGGAAGACGCCCCTGTGGGCTCGCTCCTCGGTCTCCAGATCAAGCAGATCATCCCCGCGCAGCTCTACCGAACCGCCGGTGACCTCATAGCCATCCCGGCCGGAAAGGATATGCGCCAGGGTGCTCTTGCCGGAGCCATTCGGCCCCATGATGGCGTGCACCTCACCGGCCTTCACCTCCAGATCGATGCCCTTGAGGATCTCCTTGCCCTCCACGTTCGCCTTTAAATTCCTGATCGATAACATTTTGATAACCTGTATGTATTAACTTTATAGCCATTTGTAGGTTGGATAAGCGCAGCGCAATCCGACGTTCCATCGATTTTGTCGGATTGCGCTATCGCTTATCCAACCTACATATCAATACCTTGTTCGTTTACCTCAACTCTAAATAAGCAATCCCCTCCCCCACCGGGGGAGGATCAGGGTGGGGGCAGAATCAACCCACCGCCCCTTCCAGACTCACCGAGAGCAGCTTTTGCGCCTCCACCGCGAATTCCATGGGCAGTTCATTGAAGACCTCTTTACAGAACCCGTTGATGATCATGGATACCGCATCCTCCTCGCTCAGTCCGCGCTGACGACAGTAAAACAGCTGGTCATCGCCAACCTTGGAGGTGGTCGCCTCGTGCTCCACCTTGGCAGATGGATTCTTCACCTCGATGTAGGGAAAGGTATGCGCGGCGCAGCGATCACCAATCAGCAATGAATCGCACTGGGTATGGTTGCGGGCGTTCTCCGCCCCGGGCGCCACACTCACCAGCCCGCGATAGGCATTGCTGCCATGCATCGCCGAGATACCCTTGGAGACGATGGTGCTGCGGCTGTTCTCTCCGATATGCACCATCTTGGTCCCGGTATCGGCCTGCTGGCGCCCTTTGGTCACCGCCACCGAGTAGAACTCACCCACCGTGTCCCTGCCCCGCAGCAGGCAACTGGGATACTTCCAGGTGATGGCGGAACCGGTCTCCACCTGGGTCCAGGAGATGCGCGAACGGTCACCCCGACAATCGCCCCGCTTGGTGACGAAGTTGTAGATGCCCCCCCGCCCCTCATTGTCCCCCGGATACCAGTTCTGCACCGTGGAGTATTTGATCTGCGCATCCTCCAGGGCCACCAGTTCCACCACTGCGGCATGCAGTTGATTCTCGTCGCGCATGGGGGCTGTGCAGCCTTCCAGATAGCTCACGTAACTGCCTTCATCCGCCACGATCAGGGTCCGCTCGAACTGTCCGGTATTCGCCTCATTGATACGGAAATAGGTGGAGAGTTCCATGGGACAGCGCACCCCCTTGGGGACGTAGACGAAGGTGCCGTCACTGAATACTGCACTGTTGAGAGCGGCGAAAAAGTTATCCCGGTCGGGCACCACGCTGCCCAGGTATTTCCGCACCAGCTCGGGATGCTCCCGCAGGGCCTCCGACATGGAGCAGAAGATCACCCCAGCCTCCGCCAAGGTCTTGCGGAATGTGGTCGCTACCGAGACGCTGTCAAATACCGCATCCACCGCGATACCGGACAGCGCCTTCTGTTCATCGATGGGGATGCCCAGCTTCTCGTAGGTGGCCAGCAACTCCGGATCGACCTCATCCAGACTCTGCAGTCCCTCTTTTTTCTTGGGTGATGAGTAGTATGAGATCGCCTGATAATCGATGGGCGGATGGTGCAGCGAGGCCCAGTTGGGTTCACGCAGGGTGCGCCAATGTCGATAGGCCGCCAGACGCTTCTCCAGCATCCATTCCGGTTCGCCCTTACGTTCCGAAATGGTTCGGATCACCCCCTCGTCCAGACCGGGAGGCAGGGTATCGGACTCGATATCGGTGACAAATCCCTGTTCATAGTCCGACTCTATGAATGCTTCCATCGTGTTATCAGGTAAACCCATTCTATTGCTCCGGTCAATATCCTAGTATTTTACTTGGTAATAGGCTTAAATTTTTTTAGTCTGCCCATTTCCTGGAGTGGTATCTGTCAATGCAACGTGTGCGGCTCATGTAGAGGCAGATGGCTTCAGTCATCAGGCCCACACCGATAAAAATGATTCCTGGCAAGGTGGCGGAGACAGCAACAAACAGCACGCCTATGCTCAGGCACAGTAGGGCCAGGGTGAGAACAGGCCCACCACAACAATCCGGTGAAATCAGACGCTGGATCCACATCAAAAACTACTCCAATTTTCGATTCGCTATATTGATCATATTAACCAAGGAATATAGTCAGGTATAGGCTTTTTCAAGGATTAATCCCAATCGGAATGTATGGGATATGCAGCGAACAAGGAGAGCTTTTTTCGGGCTGTCAGAAATCATTACCCGGTATGAGGATAGGTCAGCGCCTGGCTTGAGGATTGAGCCAGCGACAGTGTGAGGATATGCTGTGGAATACAACTTACAATCCAAACTCCAGCACTTCGTCAACAAGCATGCGCCAGTTTTCCAGATCTATTATCAAATGGCTGATGCGACTGTTGCTTGGCTGGTTTGTCTTGACCCTGTTGGTCATCCTGCTGCTGCGTTATCTGGACCCACCTGTCTGGTCATGGATGATTCAGCGCGAACTCGATCCGCCCGTCGGCTATCCTGACAACCGTCACCACCAATGGCTCGATCTCAGCCAGATAGCGCCCTCGATGCAACTCGCCCTGGTAGCGGCTGAAGACCAACGTTTCCCCTTGCATCACGGTATCGATTTCCAGGCGATTCTCGAATCGGTGCAGGATATGAATAAGCGTAAAGGTCTGCGAGGCGCAAGCACGCTGACTCAGCAGACCGCCAAGAATCTATTTCTTTGGGAGGGCAGGGACTGGAGCCGAAAACTATTGGAGGCCGGCCTGGCTCTGTTGCTGGAGCTGATCTGGAATAAGGAACGAATTCTGGAGGTTTATCTGAACATCGTCGAGTTCGGCCCTGGGGTTTACGGGGTCGGTGCGGCCAGTGAATACTGGTATCACCATTCTGCAGGCGAGCTGTCACCTGAAGAGTCGGCCCGACTGGCGGCCATCCTGCCCAATCCCTGGGAATACCGGGCACAACCACCGACTCCCTATGTTGCGGAACGCGCCCAGTGGATCGAGCAGCAGATGGCGCAGTTAGGCTATGTCTGGCTGATGCCAATTACGGGATGGTGAAACGGGCTGATCCACCCAGAATATCTGATTTAATCGTTCCGAGTTATTGTGACGAACATCCAGTTTTGATTGATTATCTGAGGTTTTAAGGTCAAAACTTCTTGTGCAGCAGCAAAACCGAACCCTTATCTTCCATTCTGACCCTGTTTAGGAAGCTCATTCCGAGCAGTGTTTTCCCCATTGAATCGGCCTCAATATCAATGATGAAGCCATCTACCTGACGCAAGCTGATATCCCCCACCTGTACCCGATCGAGGGTGACCCGATAGGCCGGCGCACGACCGTTGGCGGTGCTGACCACCATACGTTGGCCTTCAAGCTTGTAGGGAATGCCCAGACGCCGCGCTTCACTGGCATGCAATGCCACCGCCGAAGCGCCGGTATCCACCATAAAATCCACTGTACGGCCATTGATACTGCCCACCGTCGTGTAATGACCGGAGCGATTTCGCCAGATTTTTGCAGTGGCAAACTCCGGCTGACTGAAACTGCTGCTGACATGACTGCCCAGGGTATAGGTCTGGCGTTTACCGTTCGACTCGATGACCGCTTCCTTACTGTCGGCCGAGATCAACACAACGCCTTCCGGAGAGGGTTTGTTCAGTTTCAACAGCCTTCTCACCCCATCGATCTTCACCATGGCCTTATTGCTGAACAGGGCCTCGACCGCGATCTGTTCCACCGCACCCGCCATCGGCATGAGCACAAACAGCAGGATCAAACTCAAAAGCAATTTCATTCAAACCACCCCAAGATAACTGAGCAGGAACATCACCAATAAAGCATAGATCCCGGCCAACACATCATCCAGCATGATGCCAAAACCCCCTTGTACCTGCCGGTCAATGGTGCGAATCGGCCAGGGTTTCAGGATATCGAAGAAACGAAACAGCACAAATCCGATGATCACCCACAACCATCCAGGAGGGGCAAAGGTCATGGTGATCAGGTAACCGACAATTTCATCCCAGACGATTCCACCATGATCGTGCACTCCGAGATCCCGGGAGGTTCGCTCACAGAGCCAGACGCCCGCGACAAAGGCCACCAGGAGGGTGATCAGATAGGAGAACAGAGGCTGCAGCTCCAGCAACAGGTAGAGTGGCACAGCGACCAGGGTGCCGAAGGTGCCCGGAGCGAATGGCATCACACCGGAACCAAAACCGAATGCCAGCAGATGCACCGGATTGCGCAGGTTGAGCCCAGGAATAGGTTTCTTATCAGTCATCGGCGGTAAAGTGGACATAACCGGAGTCAGCCGGCTCCCAAAGGATATTATCATCGCGCCAGCAGCGCAGGCCCGGTTCAGGGGAAATCTTGCCGATGCAGGTCATGGAAAGATTCAGGCTGGCGCTCATCTCACTCATTTTTCCCTCACAGTCAGGCGGCAGGGTAAAACAGAGCTCATAGTCATCCCCTGAGGCGAGGGGTAATGACCAGTCGTCCTCTGTCTCGATTGCCGCTTTGACTGCAGGCGAGAGTGGGATTTGATCCAGATAGACCTCCGCCCCGACCTCACTCGCCTGCAGGATATGTCCAAGATCCGCAAGCAGCCCATCGGAGATATCGATAGCGGAGGTGGCGGTCTCCCGCAAAGCCAGACCAGCCTCGACCCTGGGTTCGGGTCTCTCCAGATGTTGGATCAGTTTTGTCTGCAACGATCCCTGAGACAGTTTCTGCTGCAATAGACGCAGGCCCAAACCTGCATCTCCCAGCACACCGGTCACATAGATGAGGTCTCCGGACTGAGCACCGGATCTCAGCAGCCCCTGCCCGATCGGCAGGAAACCCTGTGCCTGGATGGTGATCGATAGGGGCCCCCGTGTGGTGTCACCACCGATCAGCTGTACTCCATGACGCGCCGCCAGCTGCCCCATTCCACGGCTGAATTCCGTCAACCACTGGGGATTCACCTCAGGTAGAGTTAATCCAAGCGTGATCCAGGCCGGCTCCGCCCCCATCGCCGCCAGATCGCTCAGGTTGACGGCCAGCGCCTTGTGTCCCAACGCCGCAGGATCCACGTCCGGTAAAAAATGCACCCCGGACACCAGGGTATCCATGGTCACCACAAGTTGCATACCCTGGGACACAGTCAGCAAGGCGCAATCATCCCCTATGCCCAGACGGACATCGCTGCGCTGCGCGCCTAAAGTGAAAAAAAAGGACTGAATCAGTTCAAACTCACCTAAGGCCATGGATTTGACTTGCCACTCCTCTTTGCAGCGCCAAACTGCAACAAGATGGGGGTGAGATCTGAAGTTGCTGTGTCAGGCAATATGAGATTGGGTTGAGTACGCTGGTGGTCAGTGACTGCTTTTCTTTGCCTTGCCCTTGGCCTTGGTCTTAGCCTTCACCTCGACCTCCCGGACCTTCTTCGCCACCTGGTCGAGAACGCCATTGACAAACTTGTGGCCCTGCTCCGCACCAAAAACCTTGGCCAGTTCGACCGCTTCGTTAATCACCACCCGATAGGGAACCTCCGGGTGGTAGGACAGCTCGTATACTCCAAGTCGCAGGATTGCCCGCTCCACCGGATCGACACTCTCGATGGCGCGATCCAGGGCCGGCTTGAGTAGCTGATCCAGCTCTATCAGATGCCTGGGTACGCCATGCAGCAGGTCCTGAAAATAGGGGACCTCGAAGCTATGGATATCCTGCTCTTCGAGAAACTGGTTGTCGATATCAATAAGATCCTGTCCCGCCATCTGCCACTGGTAGAGGGCCTGAACCGCATGACGACGGGATTGGCTGCGTTTCTGACTCATCAGCCGAGCTGACGCAACAGGTTTACCATCTCGATGGCGGAGAGGGTGGCCTCTGCGCCCTTGTTGCCCGCCTTGGTGCCGGCGCGCTCAATGGCCTGTTCGATGGTATCCACGGTGAGCACACCAAAGGCGATGGGTACGCCATGTTTCAGACTGACCTGGGACATCCCCTTCACGCACTCACCCGCCACGTAATCAAAGTGTGGGGTGCCGCCCCGGATCACCGCGCCGAGCGCGACGATGGCATCGTAATCACCCTTGGCGGCGATCTTCTCCAGGGCCACCGGCATCTCGAAGGCTCCGGGCAGCCGCACCAGGGTGATATCCTTTTCATCGGCGCCATGCCGTTTCAGGGTATCAATAGCGCCATCCACCAGGCTTTCGACCACAAAACTGTTGAAGCGCGCCGCCACCAGGCAGAAACGCGCGTTTTCAACTATCAGTCCACCCTCAATCGTTTCGATGGTCATACTTGTCACCCTGAAATAAAAAACCTTAAAAATTGTACCTGATTTCCGCCCTTGGCAGAGGTTTCATTCACACTCGACATATTCGGTCACTTCCATGCCGAAACCCGACAGACCGTGAATGCTTTTCGGCGCACTCAAGACGCGCATCTTGCGCACACCCAGGTTGGAGAGGATCTGGGCGCCAACGCCATAGGTCCTCAAATCATGCTTGGTGAAACCCTCACTGGTGGAGTCTTGTACCTGCATACCCATCATACGCCGGACGATCTCCCGTGGGGCATCATGGTTGCGCAGCACCACAATGACACCCTCCCCGGCTTCATTGATCTGCCGCATGGCGCTGCGTAACGGCCAGCCGCACTCACCACCTTCTGCGGCAAACAGATCACACAGGCTATTTTGCATGTGCACCCTGACCAGGACCGGATTGTCTGGAGATGGCTGCCCCTTGACCAGCGCCAGATGGAGTTCATTGTCCACCATATCCTGAAAGGCAACCAGCTTGAACTCGCCGTATTCTGTTGGCAAATGGCACTCGCTGACCCGTTCCACCGTTTGCTCGTTGCGCACTCGGTATTGGATCAGATCGGCGATGGTGCCGATCTTCAGGTCATGCATCTCGGCAAATTTCTCCAGATCCGGCCGGCGCGCCATGGTGCCGTCCTCATTGAGGATCTCGACAATCACCGAGGTGGGGGACGAACCCGCTAACCGCGCCAGATCACAACCGGCTTCAGTATGACCCGCCCTCACCAAAACCCCACCTGGCTGAGCCATCAGCGGGAAGATGTGACCCGGCTGGACCAGATCCTGAGGCTGGGCATCGGCGGCCACCGCAGCGAGTACCGTTGTCGCCCGATCCGCCGCCGAGATCCCGGTGGTCACACCGCTGGCGGCCTCGATAGAAACGGTGAAATTGGTTGATGTCAGCTTGTCATCGACGGGCACCATCAGGGGCAAGCGAAGCTGGCTACAGCGTTCTTTGGTCAGGGTCAGGCAGATCAAGCCGCGTCCATAACGGGCCATGAAATTAATCGCATCAGGCGCGACACTCTCCGCCGTCATGATGAGGTCACCCTCGTTCTCCCGGTCCTCGTCATCCATGATGACGACCATCTTTCCCTGCTTCAGGTCTTCGATGATTTCTTCAGTGCTATTCAGGGCCATATCAACGTCTGGTTGGTAATAAAGCGAACCGGCAATTCTAACAGAGGCCAGCCCCTATAACACCCTGGATTATTGCTGGCATTCCGCCCGGGGGGGGGCTTGTCGTCGGATCTTCACTCGCTTGAATCCACTCCTCATGTGAAGTTAACGATTCGTGATAATTTCGTGACTCCAGCGGGAGCCGCCTGATCCAAATTTGTCATTACGGATTCAGTCCGTATTTCAATTATTGAATCAAGGAGAAAACCATGCACAAGACACTTTTCACCCTGCTGGTTACCGGCAGCCTGCTCGTCACGCCCCCTCTGATGGCCCGTGACATCAGTGTAGAGGTCACAAATCTGACCAATGCCATCTACTTCACCCCCCTGCTGATCGCCGCACATAATCAAGATACTGACCTGTTCGAGGTTGGCGAGGGAGCCTCTCTCAACCTGCAGGCCATGGCTGAGGGTGGGGACACTTCGGGATTGATTAGTGAGCTCGAGGCCGCGGGCGGTGTGTACGACGATAACCCGGTTCCAGGACTGCTCGAACCTGGCCAGAGCACGGAAACCACCCTGGAAATCCATGGCCGCGCCAATGCCAGACTCTCGCTGGTAGCCATGCTACTGCCCACCAATGATGGATTTGTCGGCTTGGACTCGGTGAAAATCCCCAGACACCGGGGAACCTACACCTACTATGCAAAGGCCTATGATGCAGGCACCGAGGCCAATGATGAGATCATCAACGGTGGCGGCATGCTGAATGTGCTGGGGATACCGGCCGATCCGGGCGGCAATGCCGGCACCGGCGGTGTTTCAACCATTGGCCCCGACCACAACGACAAGGTTCATATCCATCGGGGAACCCTGGGTGACCTTGATCCAACAGGTGGAATCAGCGATCTGGACAGCAGCGTGCACCGATTTCAAAATCCGCTTGCCCGCATTGTCGTGCGGGTCGGCGGCATGCCACGCCACGATGGCGATTAGACCGGCCAACCAGCGATAAAAAACAGGTGGATTGAGATGTGAACACACATCTCAATCCCCTGCTGCGAGTTTGGCATGCACAATCAGCATTCCGCAAAGCCGCCAGGTATCAGCTGAGCGGAAATCACTTATGACAATCGATAGATTATACTTCGGTGATTTTAGATAATAAGATCCTGTGCAAATCAAACTACAGCTCAACCGTGGAGGCTACAGTCAACGATGGATTACAGCATAAAATCCGGCGATATCACCAAGCAACGCACCGCCTGCCTGATCCTGGGCGTTTTCTCCCAGCGCCACCTCTCGCCTCTGGCCCAGGAGGTTGACAAGGCCAGCAAAGGTTTTCTCGGCAAGGTTCTGAAGCGCGGTGACATGAACGGCGAGCCCGGGCAACACCTGATGCTGTATGACGTTCCCGGCACCCTCGCAGAGCGGGTATTGCTCGTCGGACTGGGAAAACCCAGGGAGTTCGATCTCAAACAGTATCGAAAAGCATTGACCGGTGTGGTCAATTCCTTGGATAAGAGCCATGCGATCGAGGCCATCTGCGGTCTGACCGATCTGGAGTTGCAGGATGCCAATCTCTACCAGGCTATGCGAGATGCGGTCATCACGTCGGAAGAGGCGCTCTATCGATTTAATGAAACCAAGAGTGAGGTCAAGAAACCGTCCCGCCCAATGAAGCGCATGACTCTGTTTCTGAGTGATCGACGTCGCCAGAAAACCGCGCAGAAGGGTCTAGACCACGGCCAGGCGGTCGCCAACGGCATGCAGCTGACCAAGGATCTGTCGAATCTGCCGGGCAATATCTGCACGCCGAGCTATCTGGCCGAGCAGGCGCGCAAACTGGGACGCAAGAGCAATAAACTGAAGATCCAGGTTCTGGAAGAGAATCAGATGGAGAAACTGGGTATGGGCGCCCTGCTCTCCGTCTCCCGCGGCAGCCGGCAACCCGCCAAACTCATTATCATGGAATACAAAGGTGGGCGGGCGAATAACAAACCCATTGTACTGGTGGGCAAGGGACTCACCTTCGACGCCGGCGGCATCTCAATCAAACCGTCAGCCGCCATGGATGAAATGAAATACGACATGTGTGGCGGCGCCAGTGTATTCGGTGCGCTGCAGGCCTGCGTGGAGATGGATCTGCCGCTGAATGTCATCGGTGTGGTGCCCTCCTCGGAGAATCTACCGGATGGCGACGCCAACAAACCCGGCGACGTTGTCACCAGCATGTCGGGACAAACCATTGAAGTGCTCAACACCGACGCAGAGGGCCGCCTGATTCTCTGCGACGCACTAACCTACAGTGAACGCTTTGAACCCGCCGCCGTCATCGATATCGCAACCCTTACTGGCGCCTGCATTGTTGCTTTGGGTGACAAGGCATCTGGCCTGATGACCAACCATGAATCCCTGGGAGAGGAACTCCTGTCCGCTGGACAACAAACCGGAGACCGGGCCTGGCAGCTACCGCTGTGGGACGACTATCAGGAACAGCTCGACAGCAACTTTGCCGACATGGCCAATATCGGTGGTAAAGGCGCGGGTACCATCACCGCGGCCTGTTTTCTCTCCCGCTATACGAAAAAGTTCAAATGGGCGCACCTGGATATCGCGGGTACTGCGTGGAGGAGTGGCAAGGCAAAAGGCGCAACCGGCAGGCCTGTGCCATTACTCACCCAGTTTCTGCTGAAACGCTCTGGACAGAGTGAATAATGACCCAGGTCGATTTCTATATCCTCGACGATCAAGCGCGCGCCAACCGCTTCATGCTCGCCTGCCGTCTGGCGGAAAAGATCTATCATCAGGGCCGGCGAATTTTTATTCACACCCCGTCTCCGGAAGAGACCCGGCACATGGACAGACTGCTCTGGACATTTCGCCAAGGTAGCTTTGTCCCCCACGCCCCTCAGGAAAAAGCCAACCCAACCACGACACCTGTTATCATTGGCGATACAGGAGAGGCCGGAGATGAAAGTGACGTATTGATCAATCTTGCGTTACAGGTTCCCAATTTTTTCAGTCGCTTTGAAAGAGTAGCGGAACTGATCGATCGGGAGCCGGAGATAAAATCCGCAGGCAGGCAGCGTTTCAAATTCTACCGGGACAGGGGTTATCCCCTCAACACGCACAATATCGCGAAATGAGCTCACAAGAGACCGACATGCAGGATGAACAAGATATCCCATTGCTGAGAGACGTGGTTGACCCTGATGAAATCGTATTCAACGATGACAGCGAACCGGCCATCAGCAGTGAATCAACCGATCAGCAGGAGATCATTGACGTCATCCGGGAAGGGATTGCAGTGCAACTCAACGAAGAACTACAGCCTACCATTATTGCTGCGATCAATTCCGCCGTTGATCAGGCTACCGGAGAGCTCCGACAGATCATGCTCGATGAACTACAGGGATCGCTGCAAAACCGGATTCGACTATTGATCGATGGAGCGCTGGACAAGCAGTTTGGTGAATGACCCGCTGATTGGAAGCATTCATCTGTTATTGAGAACCATATCTTGTCAGGAAAAGAACATACATGGATGACAGTTCGACTCGTTGTGCCGCAGAATTTCACTACGCCGATTTTCAATCGACACTACCCCTTTTTGATTCCATTAATGCTATTTCAAAGGTAAAAACATGAGTAATGATATTATTGCAAATCTTGGTCCCTTGGCTCCATTGGCAGGAATATGGGAAAGCAGTCAAGGTATCGATGTATCCAGAATCCATAGTAAGGAAACCACTACGAAATTTCGTGAAAAAATTGTTTTTGAACCACTGGGCCCTGTGATAAATGGACCGCAAGAGTTGTATGGATTACGTTATTCAACCGTTTGTTGGCGTTTAGAGGAAGAAAATCCTTTTCACGAAGAACTTGGCTATTGGTTATGGGATAAAGATCGAGAGCAAGTACTGCGTTGTTTTATGGTGCCTCGTGGCGTATTGATCAATGCCGGCGGTTATGTTGAAGACAATCGTAAAAGTTTTCATTTAGAAGCCGAGGTGGGTTCAGAAACCTATGGCATTCTATCCAATCGATATCTGGATGATAGTTACAAAACAAAAAGGTATACCTTAGATGTAACGATTCATGATGATGGCGCATTTAGCTATAAAGAAGATACCCAACTGTGGATACCAGTTGATCAGGAGATTTTTCATCATACGGATCAAAACACTTTAGTAAAAGTCTGAGAGCATGGTGAAAAATGGACAAAAGGATTATCGCAGGAAGCAGATATGAGCAATAATAAAATTGTTCTGGTTACCCCACCCTACGAGCGTATCGCCAAGGGTTACGATTACATCAAGCAAATCACCAATGCCTCACCATCCCTTGGTTTACTTCATTTGGCCGCAGAAGTCCGGGAACACGGTTATCAACCTTCCATTATTGAGAGTGATATCTTCAATCTAACCATCGAACAAGTGGTGGAGCAGGTCGAGAAAGAGGCCCCCGCCTATGTTGGCATCACACTTTTTACCGTTGGAGTATGGTGCGCGGCGGAAATGGCCAGAAAGATCAAACTGCGCCTGCCGCGAACCACCATCATTGTAGGTGGTCCGCATATTTCCTCCATGGGTGCGGAAACCATGCAGCGCTTTCCTGAGTTCGACTTCGCAATCGTGGGGGAAGGTGAGGAAGCGCTGGTTATTCTATTGGATACGCTGCGCAACAAGGGTGACCTGAATCAGGTGGCGTCGCTGATCTATCGCGACGACAGCGAGATTATGCCGAGCATTCTGCAAACCCCCAAACAAGTCATCAATAAAGATCTGGACAGACTGCCAATCCCAGCCTGGGATTTGCTACCCGACTTTCCCGATGCCTACCGTCCAGCTGTATACGACTTTCCCCGTCACCCTGTCGCTTCCTTCGCTGCTTCCCGCGGATGCCCCTTTCATTGTAAGTTTTGTGACACCTCGACCTTTGGCGCCAGCGTCCGTGCGTATAGCCCACAACGCGTCTTTGAAATCATGACGCATCTGCAAAATAATTACGGCATCAAGCATATTCAATTTGTTGATGACCTGTTTACTGCCAGTCGAAAACGCACGACGGAGCTTTGTAATTTAATTATCAACAACAATATGGATATCACCTGGAGCTGCGCATCAAGGGTTGACGTAGTAAAACCTGAAACACTTGCACTGATGAAAAAGGCCGGTTGTTGGGAAATCAGTTTTGGGCTGGAATCAGGCTCCAACGAACTATTGCAACAGATGGATAAATCGGCATCACTGGAAAAGTCGGTCAAGGCGCTGCAATGGACCCACGCAGCGGGTATTCGCAGTAAAGGTCTATTCATGCTCGGCTATCCCGGCGAAACTCACGAGACAATTGCGCAGACCAAGGCCTTTTTGAAAAGTGTGCCGCTCACTATTATGCACCTGACAAAATTCACCCCCTATCCTGGATCACCCATCTATCGCGATCTTTACGGTACAAACATTCGTGACGATCACTGGGAAAAAATGAATGGGATGAATTTTATCTGGACTCCGGAGGATTTAACTCAGGACGAGCTGAACAAGAACTACCGACAGCTATTGGTGGGGTTTTATAACAATCCAAAGATAAACTGGTATTACACGAAATTCACTTTCATGTATCCAAGCCATTTTCTGCGTCTGTTGAAATTTCTCGCACTGATGGTTAGATCAAAAGTCAGCGAACGAATTCGCACATTCACTGGCCGTGGCTCGCAGAACGTGAGTGTTAGTCTCGACTGATAAGATGACAAGTGTGTCGTGATGCTCAGGATACGGGAGAAAAGGGATCTCAAGTCTTACTATTCACCTTTTGCAGTTCTGCTGACTCACGCATAGTCATTCTTGGAAATCCAGTACCACATAAAGACCATCAGATCCTTGTATCAGGGTTGACCATAACCTGGATACCCCGGGCCATAACCTGGGCCTTTTGGGCCGGGACCTGAGCCTGGACCACCACCGGAGCCATGTTCGCGGCCATAACCGGGCTTGCCTGGACCATAACCAGGGCCCATGGGACCGGGACCTGAGCCCGGACCGCCACCAGAGCCAAAGTCTCGACCGTAACCTGGCTTACCTGGGCCATAACCTGGGCCTTTTGGGCCGGGACCTGAGCCTGGACCACCACCGGAGCCATATTTGCGGCCATAACCAGGCTTGCCTGGACCATAACCAGGGCCCATGGGACCGGGACCTGAGCCTGGACCGCCACCAGAACCAAAGTCTCGACCGTAACCTGGCTTGCCTGGGCCATAACCAGGACCCATGGGACCAGGACCGGAGCCCGGACCACCAGGGCCATAGCTACGGCCAGAATGTCTCCAACCCCGCCCTGGTCCTCCACCGAAGCCGGATCTACGACCTTCACCGGGTCCACCACGTCCCAAGCCAGGGCCTCTACCGAAACCAGAGCCACCCGGACCCTGACCATAACCTGGACCGCCACGACGCTGACCCGGTACATTGTCATACGAATAATCGTCACCACGCCCCTTGGCCTGGATCTGTGGAGCCTCTTCCGATGAAATCATGCTTGACTCATCGACTGTAGTTGAGGGCAATGCAGATTGCGGAATCAGAAAGAACAAACCTGCGGCTGTGGCAAGCAATATTTTCCGTTTCGCCATGAGAGGCTCCTAGGATAGGGATAGTAGAGCCATGGTAGTGGTTCTGAAGGTAAACAGGAAGTATGTTCCGCCCAGTAGGGGAAACCTATTCATTCCCTACGAAGGTATTATCAGATTATCCAATGCACAACGTGCGATGTTCACCATTCCTGCTAACTATCAGCGGGCGTCTCCACAAGACTCGGCTTTGGCCCCTCTTTGACAACCAGATCGTCTGGCGGTGGAAAACGTTTCGCGAGCCCATCCGGCACCTCGCCCCTGCCGGCCTGGTAGATGGAACTCGACTCCAGCACGAAACAGACCATCACGGTGATCAGTACCGGTACGGCCGCGACCCGGGAGAGCGCCACCATCATGATGTCACCCTTCGAACTGCCGGAAGTCACGAGAAAAGCGAAGCCAAGAATGGTCGCGGCAATCAGATAACCGATCATCAGGATCTTCGTCCGGTTGGCTGATATACGCCAATGGGCCGCCACAAACCAGGCATCATGCAGTTGACTGTGATGGGCGCGAATCCAGACAAACGCGATGAAGCTGAGAGAGAGGGAGAGAGGCACGAGGAAACCCAGCAGTCCAATATCCAGCACGATGGATACGGGAGCGGCGAGCAGATGAAAGGCAACCAGATTCATCATCGACAGCTCATGAGGGGTCTTGGCCCGTCTGCTGACGGCATCGTCGATCTCGAATTTCATGGTGATGTCTCCATTGTTCTGCGTAGGTGGCGATCAGCTTACTATTTCACACACCAGCATTTAGAATCGATGATATTACGCAACCCCTATCTAAAAACAACATGGCTGTAGGGATCATGGGATTTGATATCGCACAACTGACACAACTGATTATCGACACCGCCAATCAGGAGTTGATACCAAGATACCGGCAGACAGAAAGAAACTTCAAAGCTGACGGAACCTTGGTGACGGCCGCCGACCTGGCAATCCAACAGCGTATTGAGACCGCGCTGTCCCGGCACTATCCGGATATCCCCTTTCTGGGTGAGGAGATGTCAACCGCAAAACAACTGCGGGTGATGCATGAATCCAGCACCGGTTTCTGGTGCCTCGACCCCCTGGACGGCACCGCCAATTTCGTCGCCGGCATGCCTTGTTTCGGCATCTCACTCGCCTACCTGGTACAGGGCGAGACCCGACTGGGAATCATCTACGATCCGATGCGTAACGAGTGTTTCCATGCCCAGAGCGGCCAGGGAGCCTGGCTGAATGATCGTCAACTGCAGCTTGACGTACAGGTTTCCGATCTCTCCGACAGCGTTGCAATGGTTGATTTAAAACGGCTCCCGGCAACCCTGGGCTGCAACCTGGCAACCCACCCACCCTACCGTTCACAACGCAGTATCGGTAGCGTCGCCCTGGACTGGTGCTGGCTGGCTGCCGGCCGGCTTCAGCTCTATCTGCATGGGGGACAACGCTTGTGGGACTTTGCCGCGGGCAGGCTGGTTTTTGCCGAAGCGGGAGGGACATTCAGTCTGGCGGATAGCATCGATCCGTCAGCGACCTATACCCAAAACCTGCAACCTAAAGTTGCTAAGGCAGCTGTCAATCAGACCCTATTTGAGCTGTGGACTGATTGGATCGAGCAGCACAACCGAAGCTGATGGCCTTGAAAATAGGTTGACCACAACACAAAAATCCTTAAACTACCGCGCTCATTCAACGGAGCGGTAGTTCAGTTGGTTAGAATACCGGCCTGTCACGCCGGTGGTCGCGGGTTCGAGTCCCGTCCGCTCCGCCATCTTTCCTCCGGTATTGGGGTCAGTCTCTCGATTGATCCTCTACCATTGCGGATAGAGGTCTCCATTTAACGTATAAAATTTAAATGCCCCATTTGGATCAGAAAAAGTAACCAAAGGCAGATTTTTCTTGGCATAAAATATGTCAATAACATCTGCTGTTGGAATTATTGGTGGAGGATCACTCACGTCGCCATCCGGATTCAATAACTTCCATTGCCCCTCTTTGTTCTTGAGTAACGCAACGACTTCACCCGCTTTATTCGCAGCTATTTTGGCATCAACAATTTCTCTGTCTGGCTCCCACTCAACGACCTTAGCATCCAATTGTTCAAATTTACCCTCAGCACCGATCTTCCAACGGTACAATTTCAGAGCGGCATTTACATCTGCATCACTGCCAGTCCACATCAATGTTGCGCCAAATATCACGTCATCCAGATTCAATGTAGCCGTAGCGGCCACAAGAGAGCCAGCCCAGCTTTGATGGGCTGGGGTTAAATTGGGTTTCCCATCCATTGGCCATTCCACGCGCATCAAATGCGCCTCAGATGCATGTTGAGCGATCCACATTCCTCTTCGATGAGCATCGCTTAAGAATACTGTTGTCATCCATCTTATTGATGCTCCCTCTGTAACTGGTAGTTTGTAAGAGGATTCTGCCTTGAACTTAGGCGTTAATGATAAACACAATATCTGCGCACGACTCTGCCCATCAACATGGTGAATCATCATTGATCCTTCACCAGGTGACTCATCCATGGCAGCCGCATGAAATACAGACGGAAATATTTTCGCCTCATCTGCTGGCAGTGGCACGGAATAGGGCTCCAACAATAATTTTGTTGGATGTGCGTAAGCAAAGGTGAGGCTTCGACCATCTATCCATGCAATCCATGAGCCCTGATTCCACATCTTATTTGGCATGGTCGATATAGCCGGCTGGACCGCAGATGATATTTTTCCAATACGCATTGAGTTCTTAACTGAAACAACGGGTTCGAAAGTCCAATCACTGATTGAAGCGATCATGCTCCCGTCTGATTCCTGGTGCGTCCATACCGAATGCCATTGTTTTTCCAATGTTGAACTTGGTTCAGTGAAGCGCATGGTACCGAGTTTGGCTCTTCTTGCCGTTAAATCTACGATGTTGCTTCTTAGCGCACGATCATCCGAACCAAGAAAAGCTTGCAGTGTATATTGACCGGGATTTAACGTTTCAACCCAGGATAATAGACCAAACTGTAAAACAGCTTTTTCCCCAGGTTTGAGTTGTTTTACGGCAGGCTCGGGGTCGGACAAATAATGAGGATCATAACGTTGACTGAAGGTTGCGGAAGAGTACCTTTTTGATTTGCCATTCACTTTATCCGTAACTTGCAGGGCAATCATCTCATTTTCGGTTTCAGGATCAGGGACCAATACATTTGATGCTGTAGTGTTAGTTATGGCAATGGTTACTGGTGTTGACTCCTGAATAAATGGGTCTGTCACAGCAACAGTTAGTTCTATTGTAACTATTCAGCCCATTCTGCGATAGCCGACCAGATTAGACCTCGTCCGTCTACATGAAATCCGGATTCTTGCCCTGAAAAAGCAATGTCAATGCTTCCGTGGCCGTCATACCCTGCTTGCGGCAAGTTGACAGGTAACTGCGAACCCGGCA
>JBDLIT010000071.1:0-20735 GCA_039714735.1 Pseudomonadota bacterium | reverse complement strand
ATGAAGTACGACAAGATCTATGACCTGCAGAAATCCCATGCCGATCTCTGGGTGCCCTTCCATGACATATCGATCCACTGCGACGTCTATTTCGGCATCGTCGATGACCTGAAGTGTTTCTTCATCAAGCCGAACTCCACCGAGAGTTTCTTCGACCGCGGGCGCTTCTATGGTGAGAGCGACGACGCAGAGCGCTTCGCCTTCTTCTCCCGCGCCACCCTGGAATTCCTGCTCAAGAGCGGTAAAAATCCCGACATCATCCACTGCCACGACTGGCAGACCGGCCTGGTGCCGGTGCTGCTGTACGAGATCTACAACGAACTCGGGATGACTCACCCTCGGGCCTGTTACACCCTGCACAATGTCGGCCACCAGGGAGTCACCGGCGAACACATCCTGCGCCAGGCGGGACTTGACCCGGCCGCCATGCTGACGCCGGAGCGGCTGCAGGACCATACCCACGCGAACGCGATCAACCTGATGAAAGGCGGTATCGTCTACTCAAATTTCACTACAACTGTATCACCCCGCTACTCGGAGGAGATCCGCCACAGTGAGTTGGGGGAAGGCCTGCAGGACACCCTCAACCAAAACAACGCCAAGGTGGGCGGGGTGCTCAACGGGGTCGATTACAACGTCTGGAACCCGCAGACCGACGCGCATATCGCCGCTAATTATTCTGCTGATGATCTGAACAACAAGGTCAAGAACAAGAAGGCCCTGCGCCAGCGGTTGCTGATCCAGGACGCATTCAAACCCATCGTCGCCGTGGTCAGCCGGCTGGACCGGCAGAAAGGCGCCGATCTGATCCGCCATGCGGCCTTTTACTCCCTGGCCAACCACGCCCAGTTCGTGTTGTTGGGCTCCGCCGCAGAGGAGGAGTTGAATGCCGCGTTCTGGGGACTCAAGCACTACCTGAATGACAATCCCGACTGCCATCTGGAGATCGGCTACGACGAGGAGCTGGCGCATCTGATCTATGCCGGCGCCGACATGCTGGTGATCCCCAGCGTCTACGAACCCTGCGGCCTGACTCAAATGATCGCGATGCGCTACGGCACGGTGCCGGTGGTGCGCAACACCGGCGGTCTGGCGGATACCGTGTTCGACGCCAACTACTCGGAGGTGCCCTTCGAGCGGCGCAACGGCTATGTATTCAATGACCTGACCACTGAAGGGCTGGAATCGGCCCTGAGCCGCGGCATTGGCCTCTGGTACCGCTACCCGGAGTATTTCCGCCAGCTACGGCAAAACGGCATGAATGGAGACCTGTCATGGAACCACCCTGGCGGTGATTACATGAACATCTACGAGATGATCCGAGCCTGATTGTCAGAATACTTAATAACCTATATCACCTCTCCGTAGGACAGTTAGGGTGGAGGAGCCTAGACTCCATATCACTGATGGAAATCCATATCTGGTGACGACAAAACCAGCTCTGCATTTCCATTGGTGATCAAGGTAACAAGGGGCACCGGATTGGAAAGTTTGAAGTAATAACCGGATGTATCCTTAGCCAACGTAACTTGAATAAACAAAGTCAGTCGAATTAGCGGTTGACAGGTCAGAATATCTCGGTCAATTGATACAAGTCATTTTTACTTGATGGTTTTGCTGTATCCATACATTTGAAAATTGAGTAATAATTAAATTCTTTTTATTTTCTAGGTTGGAACTGCATTTGATAACTGATTAGATTTCCACATGTTCGCCCTTCAACAGCACTGAGCTCGAGTCCAGAGCGTCTTGAACGGAGAATGTTGTCGGGCGATGTGGTGACAATTGTGTTGTTAATATCAGTTTCGGATTAGACATTTTATGGAAAAATCTGTCGGGACGTTTCAAATGGAAAAATCAGGTGCAATCCCTCGGGTCTTCATCGTTTACAGCAGTAAAGACGAAGAATGGATGTTCAAGGTAATGAATTATTTGCAGTCGTTATCGCAGTCGGGAGCCTTGGAGCCATGGTCCGATGTGTGTCTTGACATGGGAAGTAATTGGAAAGAACAACTCAAGAAGGCCCTGAAATCAGCTCAAGCCGCGTTGTTGTTAATCTCTCCCGATTTCCTGAAAACCGAGTTCATTCGGGATGAGGAGATCCCAATTTTGCTTAAAAAACACGAAGAAGAGGGCATTCCTATTATTCCTTTACTGGTGGAGGAATCGAGCTGGGAGTTATACGACTGGTTGCACGAGCTGATGAGCTATGAGAAAAAACCGACAGCGCTCTCCCTGTTAAATAATGCGGCAGAGGTCAACGTGAAACTGAAGACCATCTGCAACAAGCTCATCACGCAATTTAGTTACGCACCTCAGCCATTTCCGGAATCCAGTGAGTTACACGATCGTCTGCGCATATTATGCGTCTTCCCCCGCCCTATGACTTCATCTGATACAATGGTTAACAAGGTCCTGCATCACTTTGACTTGCGGACGGAGTGGATGACTCTTGTCACTGCTGTGAAGCAGCGGAAATCGCCGGTTGCCTTATTGCGATTACGCCCCTCTACCCGAAACAAATTGATAGACGTTCTTCGTGAGATGGCCAGCACGGACACCTTCCCCCATGTCGTTCATTTCTCCGCCATGCAATGGTCAAAAGGCCTAGTGTTTCAGAATGATAACGGTAGCGAGGAAAGGGTAAGTTTCGGTGAACTGATCCAGGATCTTGAAAGCATTGACACTCTTCTCCCGCTCGTGGTCTGTCGAATCCTAGGTAGGCTTGACAATACCGACCCTGACTTTGAATCCCTGCTTACCCCACGACTTAGATCAGTGGTCATCACCCATTCCCAGCAGCGGACCGATCTTGATGCAAGTTCCTGGGCTGATTTCTACGCCCGTCTCTCCCATGGAGCAGACCTATCGGACGTGATCAAACGCGCTTTCCCCTCTACCAAGCCAGTAATGTATGGTATGGAAGGTGCCATACTGAGTCCACAGCTCGCGGTGAAAACTCCCTATCTGGATGAAGGGGAGGCAGTTAAGAGGCTTCCAACCGGCTCTCCTCATTTCGTGGGTCGGGGCGAACTGCTCGTCCGAATCGCCAGCAAGATCGACAACAGACGTGTGACATTGATCTCAGGTCTGCCCGGTGTCGGCAAACGGGAACTTGCGATTGAAGCAGCTTACCTCAATTTCTGGCGTTTTACCGGCGGAGTCGTAGTGTATAACGGCTTACCACTCAAATCGGAAGCCGAATCAGTCAATGCCACCTCAATTTTCAACAATCTCGCTGAACAGTTGGATATTGATAAAAGACTGGGGTTGGAAAAAAATCCAGATGCGGACCGTAGGCTTCAATTGAAGCACCTGCTTGAGGAAAGTGAATTTCTATTCGTTTTATTGGAAATGGACGCGTTCACTGAGTGTAACCCAAATGCATTTAAAGAATTGATCTGCTTCTTCCTCGACCATGCTAAAAAATCGCACTGTATCATAACGACGCGCGAGAACCTTCCTCAAAATGTCAGCTTTCAGAATGGCATGATTAACGATATCAATTTGACACCACTTGAATCTGAAGAGGCAAGAGACCTCACCAGGTTGATTGCTCGGGATCATCCGAAGACTGAGTACATCGCCGATGACAAAAAACTCGCCTGGAACATAGCCGATCTAAGTAATGGTTATCCAGAGATTATCACCAGAGCCGTTGGGCTAGCTCATTCTCAATTTGTCGAAGAGGTCACCAAACAATTGCGTGACCATAGCGGCCCAATTGCGGACTTGATTCACACGCTGGTTGGCAGTGCGGTGGAAAAACTGGATGCCAATGCAAGGAATGTGTTTCGTTGTCTGAAACTCTTTCCGGCCCAGAGTATCTCCAAACATAGCTGGACTGCGATACAAGGCGCTCTGGACATGGCAGATAATAACGAAGCACGACAGGCGCTGATCACCGCCAACTTGATCCGGTTCGATGGGAAGACCCAGCGTTTCTACTGGGATAAGTCAGTGCATGATTACGCTTTCCAAGAAGAGATAGAGGAAAATGTCCAGCATGAGATCGACAGGCGGCTGATCAACATCTACTCAGGTGACGAAAGGGCTGAGGACCGACTCCGCACTGTGCTAAATCAAGGCGAGTCGGCAGTCAATATATTTGCCGTCGTTACGCGGGCCAAGAGCGGCGGGCCACATGGAGCCAACTCTCAGATGGGATCTGGCACCAGTAATTTAGTCGATGTCGCCTATGAGATTGCCAAACACGCCAAACAGCGAGGGCTTGAGTTCGAAGGGCGGTCTTTGCTCAGGTCTGTGATCAATATCTGTAGGCAGTGTGCCGGTAACGAAGTGCAAGGAGACAGGTCGGACACGGCTGCTCTGCTTTACGACATTGCCAGTATTGAGCAGAACCAGGGTGATTATGACTCAGCAGAAAAACACTACCACAACAGCTTGGAGATCAACGAAGAGGATGAAAATCAGTTCGGTATCGCTCGCTCTTATCACGGCCTGGGAAGACTGAGCCATGATAAAGGAGATTTCGAAAGTGCGAGAGAATATTATGAAAAGAGCCTGGAGCTTCGAAAAAAGGGACGAGATCAAAAAGATAGTAGAGAAAGCGATACGGGTATCGCGCAACTTTATCACGAGCTCGGGCGGCTGGCACATGACGAAGGGAACTTCTACGAAGCCGATTGGATATATAAGAAGACACTCAACATGCGTAAAAGCCTGCCGGTAGATATGAGAGGTATCGCGGCAACGTATTACGAGATGGGACGTCTGGCGCAGAATAGGGGTGATTGGAAGAATGCGGAGTCCTATTATGAGGATAGTAAAAAATATTGGAGCAAAGGCAACTACCGGATTGGCCTCGGCATCGTCAAACACGCACAGGCCAGCATAAAGGTATTGCGCGGAAAAACCGCTAAAGCAGATGAATTGTTTGATGAAAGCCTGGAGATCCAACAGAGCGCTGGTGATCGGCGAGGTGTCGCAGCAACTCTAGCCCAACGTGGGATGTTGGCGATCAACACTGGGAATCTGAAAACCGCAACAGACAATCTTATGCAAAGCAGGGATATGCAGCGTTCCTCCAACTACCAACGCGGCGAGATCGTCGCACAGATAGGTCTTGCCTTGATTAAAAAGGAAAACAAAGAATACGATGGGGCCGAGGAAGATCTGGAAGAAGTGAGAAACAAATGCAGAGAAATGAAAGATAAGAAACTGTTAGCGAAAGCGGAGCTTCTGCTTGGATGGTTCAAGGCGGAAAAGTACAATAAAAGAGAGGCTGATAAGGAAGACCTAAATGTCGCAATCAACAGCCTATTCACATCGCTCGTAATATCACTGAAGATTGGAGATCGCTGCACCGGAGCAGCTGCCATGATGAAACTCGGAAACCTGCTTAACTCGACGATGGGTATCGATTCGAAGCTATCCAGCGATGCAGAGAAGATCATCCGAGACCTATACGGTGCTGAACTTGACAGTATAGAGTCTGCTTGTGACGTGATGGCAATTCATTGTTAGGCATGGCATGGTCCTCCAGACATCCAGTCTGAAGCAGCGGTTTCATGCCCTCACTCCATCCTTTCTGGATCTCCTGCTGCTATTCTTTAGTCGCAGCAACCACCCATTGGCGCAGAAAGGCCTCGAGGTAGGGGGGAGCGCATAGATTCCCCTCCATTTCTCCGCTGGCAGACCCTCACGCAACAGATACCAGGCCACTACTACCCGTTCACTGAGCTGGGTTGGCAGATCGCCAAGACTGCCAGAATTACGCAGCATGGCCAGGGTCATGGAGAGGTCGTTGAGAAAACGCTTGATGTGTCGGGAATGGCGGCTGCCCTGGATGCCGGCGACCGCTTCGATATCGTTAAAGGCTTCACCTCTCAGCACTTCACCCAACAAGCCAGCCAGTACGCTGTCTTCATTCGGGTATTTCCAGGCGTTGAACCAGACGGTGCGCACCTCTCTTGCACCATCTTCCTTTTGTGGTTCATCCAGCAGACGCTGGGCCTGGCGCAGCAGGATGGTCTTGCCACGGCCCCAGCCACCCCGGACCACTACGGTGAACGGGGTCTGGTTGTCCGGGTTCCAGGCCAGTTCCGCCAGGGTTTGGGCCAGGCCCTCAAACTCAAATGCCAGACCGGCGCTGCTGGTGACGGGTTGATCTGGGAAGATCCGGACGAAAGGCCCAGACTGCCTGTTCGATTCTTTCTGCGTCACTCTCCCTGTCCTTATTCTGTTTCCGATTAGAATTTGCTCAATTGTACTCGTAATCAGCTACAAAACTCAGCAAGGTTGGGACAACGCCGCTCTTCAACCCCTTATCGCCCCCTCCTAGACCTCCCCCTTCGAGGGGGAGGAACATCGGAACTGAGCTTTGTTGCTAACCACCTTTTTATTTGTGACATCCACAGAGTCATTCGTCAATGGCTGGTTTACAATAGCCCGACTCAATCAGTGCAGACGCCCCACATGAACAGAACCCTCAACCACTTACTCCTTGGCGCGGCGCTCATCCTGCTCACCAGTTGCGCCGGGATGACAGAGCGTTTTCCGGAAAATGCACCACTCTCCCATGTGGAAGCCAACAAAACCCTGTCGGGATTACAAACCCGCGGTAGCGGCGAGATACTCCTGGTGCTGACCTTTTCCGGTGGTGGCAGCCGTGCTGCGGCACTGGCCTATGGCGTCCTGGAGGCACTGAAAGAGACCCCACTGGCAACAAAAACGGGCGAACAACGGTTGCTCGAAGAGATCGACATGATCTCGGCCGTTTCGGGCGGCAGCATTACCGCAGCCTATTTTGGCCTGTTCGGCGAGCGCCTGTTCAGCGATTTCCGCACGGATTTTCTGCAGCGCGACGTGCGTGCGGAGTTGAAGGATATCATCCTGACGGCCGGCACCCTGACCCGTCTCAGCTCGGAGACCTTTGGCAAAGGCGATGTGCTGGACGAGTATTTCAGCCAACAGCTGTTCGGCTCGGCTACCCTTGATCAGTTGCTCGACGCTGATGGCCCGTTTGTGCAGATCAACGCCACCGACCTGTTCAAGGGAGGGCAGTTCGGCTTCACCACGGATCAGTTCGCACTGATCTGCTCGGATATCGAACAGTTCCCGGTCTCCCGAGCGGTGGCGGCATCCAGCGCCGTGCCGCTGATCTTCTCCCCGATCACCCTGACCAATCATGCCGGCAGGTGTAATTACACCCCACCTCAGTGGCTGCAGAAGGGCCTGCAGGAGAAGGGAATCCACAACCGTCGCTACCGCATCGCCAGCAATCTGAATACCTATCTGGAGCGGGAGGCACACCCTTACATCCATCTGGTGGATGGCGGCCTGGCGGACAATCTTGGCCTGCGGGCCGTGATGGACTACATCGTGATCGAGGGCGGTCTCTGGAACACCCTGCAAAAATTCAAGCTGGATGAGGCCAAAAATATCGTATTGATCTCAGTGGATGCCTCTGCCCTGCTGCCATCCAAATGGGAGCAGTCAGCTGACACCCCAGACACCATGGCCGTGCTGGACGCGGCAACCACCACACCTCTAGTCAACAATAATTTCGAGACCCTGGAGTATCTGCGCAACAATCTGGCAAGCTGGCGCAGTGAGATAGAAAAGCACAAATGCCGTGGCTTCAGCAAGTGTAAGACGCCGGAGATCTACCATATTGAACTCCGCCTCGAGGATATCTCCGACCCGATTCTGAGAGACCGGCTCACTTCGGTGCCCACGGACTTTTCCTTGGAGCCGAATGTGGTTGGAGAGCTGATCGATGCTGGGCATGAACTTTTGTATAACCATCCGGAATTCAAGCGGATGTTAAAAGATACAGAGGCTAGTACTGGGGAAATCATGAATATTGGAACTCGATGACAACAGATCGCTACGATACTTCCGGCAATCTTGAAGCCCAGCTTGAATCTGGATCTAATGATTCAGTTTTGAAAAACAAATTGGGTATTCAGGATGCGTCCGAAATGGATGATATCGAGCTGGATCTGCTGATACAGCTCTACGATCAAATCCCAGACTGGGTAAAAAAAGATCAGAAACTGAACACGGCTGATATCAAGGAGTGGCATCGGCGCTGGTTAGGTAATGTCTATACCTGGGCCGGACAATATAGAACCGTGAACATGGGCAAAGGTGAGTTCCAGTTTGCAGCAGCCGCCCAGATAGACCGTTTGATGGAAGTAGTGGATAGAAACTTTCTCTCCCGCTATACGCCATGCTCCAATATGACCGATGAGCAGCTTGTTGCAGCCATTGCCAAGGTCCATGTGGAACTGATCCTGATTCACCCGTTTCGGGAAGGGAATGGAAGAATATCCCGCCTATTGGCCAATGTGATGGCCATGCAGGCTGGCAAACCGGAACTGGATTTTTCAGAGTGGGATGAACAGAAGGAACGCTACTTTTCAGCCATCCAGGCAGGACTGGATGACTACGAGCCGATGGAAGCCATGGTCAGGCTAGTGTTACCCGGTGTTTGGAAGAACGAAGATGAATAATTTTATCCTCAATCTGCTTGACGGAATCACCTGTCTCAATAGCGGTGGAGCTGGCCAAGCTGCGCAGCCGCTTTTGAAGCGATGCTTTCTTGTCCTGCAAATAGGGATTCGTATTGGATAATGAACTATCTTTCATGAGTATAATTTTAACCCAATATAGAAAACCATGCCACGAACCCTGAAACTGGTTCAATATTTATTTTCCCCTACCATGGCCGTACTCAACCCCAGAGTGACTCTCCCAGTCTCTGCGCCAATGCTCTCAATTGTCTCTCCATAGAGTGATACAATTCAGGCTCATAATAATCCATACAACCAGTTGTAAGCATGACCGCCACCTCTAACCACACCCCAATGATGCAACAGTATCTGCGCATCAAGGGCGAACACCCTGACATGCTGGTGTTCTACCGCATGGGAGACTTCTATGAACTCTTCTTTGCCGATGCGGAAAAGGCGGCGCGGCTGCTCGACATCACCCTGACCAAGCGGGGCCAGTCCGCCGGTAAACCCATCCCCATGGCCGGCGTGCCCTACCATGCAGCCGAGGGCTATCTGGCCCGGCTGGTGAAAGCCGGGGAGTCGGTGGCGATCTGCGAGCAGATCGGTGATCCGGCGACCAGCAAAGGCCCGATGGAGCGCAAGGTGGTGCGCATCGTCACGCCGGGCACCGTTACCGACGAGGCCCTGCTGGAGGAGCGCCGGGAGAATCTGCTGGCCGCCCTGAATGAAACCGGCGAGCAGTTTGGCCTGGCGGTGCTCGACCTGGGCAGCGGTCGTTTCACTATCCAGCAACTGAACGGATTGGAAGCCTTGAGTGGTGAGCTGGAACGACTGAAACCGGCCGAGCTGCTGATCGAAGAGGACTCTTCACTGGCGGAACAGATTTCATATAATAGTGGCATCACCCGCCGCCCCGCCTGGCATTTCGATCTGGATTCCGCAGAGCAACTGCTGACCCGCCAGTTCGGCACCCGGGACCTGGGCGGTTTCGGCTGCCAGGATCAACCCGATGCAGTCGGCGCCGCCGGCTGCCTGCTGCAGTATGTGCAGGAGACCCAGCGCAGCAGTCTGCCCCATCTTCAGGGTCTACGGGTGGAGCAGCGGGAGGACGGCATCATCATCGACGCCGCCACCCGGCGTAATCTTGAATTGGACCACTCCCTCTCCGGCCAGCCTCAACATACCCTGGCGGGCATCATGGACCGCACCTCCACACCCATGGGCAGCCGCAAACTGCGCCGCTGGATCAATCGGCCACTGCGCGACCCTGGTGCGGTCGCCGAGCGTCATGCCGGCATAGAGGAGCTGTTGGAATCGCGCAGCTTCCCCGACCTGCAGGATCTGCTGCAGGGCATCGGCGACATCGAGCGCATCCTGGCCCGGGTCGCCTTGAAGAGCGCCCGCCCCCGGGATCTGGCGGTGCTGCGTGACTCCCTGGCGGCACTGCCTGAACTGCAGCAGCAGCTTGCCGGCCTGAACGCCGGTCTGCTGCAGCTGCTCGCCCAGGAGATCGGCGAACACCCGGAGATTGTCGGCCTGCTGCAACGGGCGATCATCGAGCAACCCCCCATGCTGATCCGTGACGGCGGAGTGCTGGCCGAGGGCTACGATGCGGAACTGGATGAGCTGCGTAACCTCTCACAGAACGCCGATCAGTTCCTGCTCGATCTGGAGAGCCGCGAACGGGAACGCACCGGTCTCAACAATCTCAAGGTCAGTTATAACCGGGTGCATGGCTACTATATCGAGATCAGCCGCAGCCAGTCGGATCGGGCCCCCGCGGACTACATCCGCCGCCAGACCCTGAAGGGGGCGGAGCGTTTCATCACCCCGGAGCTGAAGAAATTTGAGGACCAGGTGTTGAGCGCACGGGAGCGCTCTCTGGCGCGGGAGAAGCGGCTCTATGAGCAGCTGTTGGAGTCCCTGGGCGAAGATCTGATCAGGCTGCAGCAGTGCGCCCGAGGCCTGGCTGCCCTGGATGTGCTGTGTAATCTGGCGGAACGGGCCGAGAGCCTGGATCTGCGCCGCCCCGACCTGAGCAGTGAGACCGGCCTTGAGATCCGGGACGGTCGTCACCCGGTGGTGGAACAAGTCAGCAGTGAGCCCTTTGTGGCCAACAGCGTCTGCTTCAACGGCCAGCGGCGCATCCTTATCATCACCGGCCCCAACATGGGGGGTAAATCGACCTTCATGCGACAGATCGCGATCATCACCCTGCTGGCCTATGTGGGCAGTTTCGTGCCGGCCGCCGAGGCCAGACTGGGACCTGTTGACCGCATCTTCTCCCGCATCGGCGCCTCCGACGATCTGGCCGGTGGACGCTCGACCTTCATGGTGGAGATGGAGGAGACTGCGAATATCCTGCACAATGCCAGCGCGCAAAGCCTGGTGCTGATGGACGAGATCGGCCGGGGCACCTCCACCTTCGACGGACTCTCCCTGGCCTGGGCCTGTGCTGTGGAGCTGGCTACCCGCATCCACGCCTTCACCCTGTTCGCCACCCACTACTTCGAACTGACCACCCTGCCCGAAGAGTACAGCGGCATCGCCAATGTGCATCTGGATGCATTGGAACACGGTGACTCCATCGTCTTCATGCACGCGGTGCGGGAGGGACCCGCCAACCAGAGTTACGGTCTGCAGGTAGCGGCCTTGGCGGGTGTGCCCAAGCCTGTCATCAAACGGGCCAGACAACGTCTTGGCGAGCTGGAGAATGCTGCGCAACAACATGCGGAACAGCGCCAGGCTCAACTGCCCCTGTTCGAGATTGCCGGTACGCCCGACTCTCCCGTGCTCGAAAACCTGCGGGAAATCAATCCAGATGAGCTGTCACCGCGTCAGGCACTGGAGCAGCTCTACCAGCTAAAACAACAGCTGGACAATGAATAACCTCTCTTGCTGACTGTAGCGGCACTCTACTGCAACCCTTAGTCTTAAGTTTCCCTCCCTGAAGCCGCCATAGCAGGATAGAGAGAAAAAGACCCATGGTTTCCCGTCAATTGCATGGTTGCTACCGACAAAACGATTCATGAGCCAAACCTACGACATACTCGCCATCGATGATGACAAACTGAGTCAGAAGATTATCGGCAAGGCACTCAAGTCAGGAGGATTCAACCCCCGGTCGGCCTTCGATGGCGAAGCGGGTATAGCGGAAGCCATACGTCAGGCCCCTGACATCATCCTGCTGGATGTAGAGATGCCAGGCATCAATGGCTATGAGGCCTGTGAGCGGTTGCGCCAGATAGAAGCGATTAAAGATATCCCCATTGTTTTCCTCTCTTCTCATAGTAACATCCGGGAGCGTATGCAGGGTTATGAAGTGGGAGCGGACGACTATATCGTCAAACCCTTCGAACCCGAGCATCTGATCGCGCGCATCAATGTTCTGCTCAAATACAAAGAGCAGCGTAAGGAGTTGCAGGCGCAGTACGAAGTAGCCAAAAAAACGGCCATGCTGGCGATGACCGGCAGCAGCGAGCTCGCCATCGGCATGCAGTTTATGGAGAGGAGCTACGTCTACACCACCTTCGAGGAACTGGCCCAGGGCCTGTTCGATGCCACCGACCAACTGAATTTGAGCTGTTGCCTGATGATCGCCACACCTGAGGAGACATTGTGGTTTTCATCCGATGGCGCCATCAAGCCCCTGGAGAAAGAACTGATCGAGATGGCGGACAAATCCACCCGTTTCTTCGATTTCGGCTCACGCACCATCGTGAATCACCAGGAGATCAGTCTACTGGTAAAAGATATGCCATTGGACGATATGGAACGCTACGGGCGGATCAAGGATCTTCTGCCCGTCCTGTTGTCGGCGGTCAACACGAAATACAGCATTCTGATCACGGAACTGGCGTTGAAGTCGCAGAGCGAAAAGCTCCTCTCATCATTCGGAAAGATCAGATCGAGTTTCTACTACCTGGTGAAAAACCTGATCGAGAATCAGGACCAGAGCACCGAGGTACTGGGCAGGATGGTCCAGGATCTCAATATGGATCTGCTGAGAATGGGGCTCGATGACGACCAGGAGGCGTATCTGCTCGAACGCATCGACCGGGCCATCGATGAAGCTGCAGAACAGATCGACGCCAGTGAGGATATCCGCAAGACCTTCTCAGTCATCCTCCCACAACTGCAGGGCATCACCCAACAGCAGAAGACCCTGGTGGAGGCCTACAACGCCAGTCATACTACTGCACCCCGCATGGAACAGGAATCCAACGAGGGTGATATCGAGTTGTTCTAAATCAGCGGAAGCGGTTTTAAATAAACCTGCTCAAAGGATAAATTTGAAATCCAACTCACCCAGTTTAACCCTGTCGCCATCCTGTAATTCCATCCCGCCTGCCCGGACAGCCTCACCATTCACCGAAGGTGGAACATCCCCACCCATCTTGAGCAAAAAATAACCCGTATGACGACGGTTGATCAGGATCAAATTACCGCCTGGCTTACCGATGGTGAAAAATGACTTATCGACATCCTTAATCTCACCCTCTTCAGGACCGGCAAGAAAACGAATCCGGGCTTTCTTCCTGGGTGTGGCTAATGATGGCCTTTGCGGTTTGCTTACTGGAGGTTTGGGCTGCTGGCTCGTTATATCTCCGGGGCGTATTACGACTGTCTTGTCGAGATCTTCTACCTCGCCTGCCCCGACTTCCTCCTGGAAACACAGCTTATACTTTCCGATATCGATCTCATCGCCGTCTTTCAATATATGCTTCTTGATTTCAAGGCCATTGAGCCGTGTACCATTGGTGCTCTCTGCATCCTCCAGAAAATATTTGCTGGCGATTTTCACTACATCGGCATGGTGGCGACTGACTGATTTATCACTCAAACAGACATCATTGGTCTGATCACGCCCGACAGTGATCTGTTTTTGGTTGAGTATGAACTCTTGGGTCTCTAGATCACTATTGATGACGATAAGTTTATCCATCTCTTATGCACCTTTTTTATTAACTTTTGTCACTGTCAATGAACCTGACAAGGATAACTGAGACATTATCTGCACCTCCGTTTGTGCATGCTTTATTAATCAGTGCATCGACCTGGGGCATAAGGTCAATACTCTCCTGTTCAAGAATCTGCTGGATCTCCGTCTCGGAAACCATATTAGTCAACCCATCAGAACAGAATAGAAATAGGTCACCTGCGGATAGCTTAATATTGGCAATATCAACCTGGACGTCGGCTTCCGAGCCGAAGGCGCGAGTCAGTATATTTTGTGAAACTCCGGCAAGCATTGCCTCATCCAACGATTTGAACTCTCCCAGCTCGACCAATTCCTGGATCAGTGTATGGTCCCGGGTCAGCGCATCCAGTACTCCATGCCTGAATCGATAGAGACGTGAATCACCGACATGCGCATAGGTCAGGATATCCTGCTGATACAGACCCATGATCAGTGTGGTGCCCATTCCATGGTATTCAGGCACATTTTGCGCGAGATCCAGAATCGCGTGATTCACTCTGCCCATGGCTTCCAGCAGATCGTCATGATCCAGATCTTTGGCGGCTGGTTCCCGTGACACCACCAATTCATTGACCAACAGATCCATGGCCAGATTGCTTGCCACTTCACCGGCATTGGCGCCACCCATGCCATCCGCGAGGATGACCAGGCCTGCCGAGAGATCACCACCGACTGCATCTTCATTATTCTTACGAACCACACCCTGGTCCGTACGCATGGCAACCTCAAGTTTCGATACCGACAAGGAGCCCTCCCTAGAATTCACTAACAATACCTATCCAAGCGGTTTTAGCGGCAGCAGAAGTGGATTCTTAAGCTCGGCATGGCAAAACCTTATCCAAGAGCGGATAGCTGCCATCCGAACATAAAAAAAGGGGGCCGCAGCCCCCTTCATTTGCTCAACCTATTGATACTTAACTTTTTATTTAGCTTCCTTCTTCTGAAAGTAAGACATCAGGCGAGCTGCCGGAAGATAACCAGGCAGCAATTCCCCATCATCGAAAAACAGCGCTGGGGTTCCTGTTACACCCACCGCCTGACCCAGCTCATAATGCGACTTGACCGGGTTCTCACAAGTCTTCTTGTCAATATCCTTGCCTGCCTTGGAAAGTGTCATAGCCTCCTGCTGGTTATCGGAGCACCAGACTGAAACCGCCTTGTCGTATGACGGGCTACCGATACCCGCACGGGGGAACATCAGATAACGCACCCGAATACCGAGCTTATTGTACTGATCGATCTCTTTATGCAATTTTCGGCAATAACCACAATCGATATCGGTAAACACAGTGACTGTATGTTTGTAATCTTCGGGCGCGAATATGATCATATTATCCTCACCAATCGCCTCGATCGCCTTGATCTTGACCTTGGCAAGCTTTGGCGTGGTGAGGTCCACCTTGTTCTCGATATCGTACAATTTGCCGGTCAACAGGTACTTGCCGTCCTTACTGACATAATAGACCTGTGCGCCAATCATGACCTCATAGAGCCCACTCACTGCAGATGGTTCGATGCTGTCAGGCTGCCCGCCGGAGATCAATTTGCCGACCCCTTCGCGAACCTGCTTGATCTCCGCCGACTCCTCCGCCTGGACGAGTGAGACATATCCTCCACTGAATGCCATCGTAGCCGCTACTGACACCACACCGGCCAGTCTGATGGCCTTTTCTTTATATTGATTCATTGATTAATCCCGAAAATTCTGAAACTGCAGGGGCAGATCATAGTCCGCGTCCCGCATCATGTTAATGACCTGCTGCAGATCATCCCGTTTTTTACCAGTCACCCGCACCTGCTCTCCCTGAATCTGCGCCTGCACCTTGATCTTGCCGGCCTTGATCTCCTTGACCATTTTTTTGGCGGTAACCGTGTCGATACCCTGTTTGATCACAACCAGTTGACGGGCCGCATTGAGGCTCGTCTCCGGGTCCCTGATATCCATACAGACAATATCAACTTTCCGTTTGACCAGTTTTTGGCGCAAAATATCCATCATCTGGCCTAATTGGAACTCCTGCTCCGCCCTCAGAGTGATCTCCGTCTCGCTTTGCTCGAATTTCGCATCCACTCCTTTGAAGTCAAAACGAGTGTCGATCTCACGGTTGGCTTGATCCACTGCATTGCGGACTTCCTGAATATCCACTTCAGAAACGATATCGAAAGATGGCATAACTTCCCCTGAGGACTCTGTGTTAAAACAAAGCTGGGGATTCTACATGGAAATCCGCATTGGCAGAAATCAAAAGAGCGAAAGGTCCGTGCAGATGACCGCAGAGGATAAAATGAAGCCTGATCAGGTGTCACAGAACTTCCCGGAGGTTTATCAATGGCTCCATGATCATGTGAAACCGGAACGAGATCAAAAGAAAGATGCTCGTTTTTCGGAAAAATGGTGGGAGTTTGGGCGGCCTCGCCCAGACATGCGTCGAGCAAGGCCAAGCTGAGCTGGCCGAAATCGATCCCCGATCAGGTTCAGGCGGTGCGCGAATCCCTGGAGAGACAACCCGGCCCCGCCAGCACCGAGCAGATCGCCCGCCAGTTCAAACGCGCCCGCACCGACCGGGTGCAGGAACTGTTGGAAACCCTCTCAACCCTGGGCCAGGTGCGCAGCATGGATGATGGGCGGTTTATGATTTAGTGACAACAGGTTGGGACAATCCAGCTGATGGCGTTCAAATCTACATCTGTTGGATCGTGCCGCGATTGATGCGGTTCGCAAGCTCACCACATCCTACGTAATTCACAGAATGTAGAATGTGGTGAGGAACGAACCGCATCAATCGAGCAAAGATCAACATTGTAAATCATGAACCAGACCAAACTTGTCATTCTCCACCATCTATCGTTTCCCCTGGTTCACATGCCCAATCTACCGGATAAACACCGCGTCGCATATACGCATGGAAGCTGGAATACGGCCAATCACTGACTCGTTCCACCCAACCATGCTTGACCGAATTCCAATGGATGTAATCGACATGCCGCTCGAGATCCCGCTCGTCGCGTATCAGGTGTTCCCAATACCGGCGTTGCCAGATGCCCCGCTCGCCTCGCTTTTTCCGGCTTTCTGAGCGTCTTTCGACAGAAGCTATCGAACGAGAGAACCCTGCCTTTATCAGAGCCCAACGTGTTTGGTAATCCACATCGCCCGGCGGCAGGGTCCAAATGCAATGCAAGTGATCAGGAAGAACAACAATGGCATCGATCTCGAACGGATGAGCTTGCTTGACCTTGCGAAAGCTATTCCGCAACACATCGACGTGGTTGATCAATAGACGGTTACCCTGACGCACGGCACAGTTGACGGTGAAGAAGTAGGTACCGCCTTTGGCGAATGCTCTGCGGTAGTTGGTCATCAGGCTTTGCTTTTCAATACCTGAGTGGGGGCGTGTCGCGATTGATGCGGTTCATGCCTCACCGCATCCTACCCAATTGGCGACCCACCTTCCCCCGCCGGGGGAAGGTGGTAAAGATAATTTAATCCGCTGCTACCGTGCTGGGCCGGGTGCTCGCTTGTATCTCGACAGGACCTTCCTCTTTCTGGCTCTTGGTGGGGATCTTGACCGTGGAGATGATGATTGCCGCGATCAGGCTCAAGACACCGGTGATGATGAAGGCGAGCAGGTAGTTATTCATGTCGCCCAGATATCCACCGAGCATGGGTCCGACGGTGCCTCCCAGACCGTAGGCGAGAAATACGTAACCGTAGTTCTGACCGAAGAACTTGTGGCCGAAGGTGTCGGTGGTGATCGCGGGAAACAGCGCGAAGTTGCCGCCGAAGTTGAAGCCGATGAGGGCGGCGAACAGATAAAGCGAATATTCATAACCGGCCATATAGGGAAAGCCAATCACAAAAAAACCCTGACTGGCAGCCATGATGACCAGTGAGATCCTACGCCCGCTATGGTCGCAGTTGACCGCGTGTCCGATCATGTCACTGATCTTGCCCCAACCGATACGGCCTATTGCATTGGCGATGGCGAAGATGACCATCGCAGTACCGGCGGTGGCGTCGGCCAGCGCCTCGGTCATGCCGGATGCTGTGAGGGCCTGACTCGGAAACTGCTTCATCAGGCCGATACACATCAAACCGGCGGTGGCGCCGATGGCGAAGGTGGAGAAGATCGACCAATATTGAGTTGTACGAATCATTTCTTCGTTGCGGAAGTCGTACTTACCGCCCTTCTGCTCCGGTTTCGGCGGAACAAACTCAGGTGGGAAGGTCATCCACAGGCTGCCGATCAATACCAAGACCATCAAGATGCCGCCATAGATCATGAAGGTGTTGCCGATACCGAAGTCAACGATCAGGCCGCCCCAGGTGCCTGCGAGCTTTACCCAGATCATGGCGCCCAGACCAAATCCAGCCACCGCCACGCCGGTGATCAGGCCTTTCTTATCCGGGAACCATTGCATACCGACCGCTATGGGGACCACGTAACCAAGCCCGATACCGGCGCCACCCAGCAGTCCGACACCAATCAGGGTCGGCCAGAAACTCTCGCCGCCCATCGCACCGGCCAGCAGATAGCCGGCCCCCAACATGACACCACCGGCGGCGGTCAGTTTACGGGGACCGAAAACATAGAGCTTACGTCCCGCATAGACCATCACCAGGGCGAAGGACACCAGACCCACAGTGAAAGGCCATTGGGTATCGGCTGTCGACCAACCTGAAACCTGTAAGGGTTTAGCAAATACTGACCAGGCATAGATTGCCCCAAGAGATAGCTGAATTAATAAAGCTCCAAAGATCACCCACATTCCATGACTACTTTTACTACTCGACATCTTTTTATCCTGCAAAAATTGACTGAGGCTAACATAGTTATATAACGGCTCTGTGACAAAAACTTGAACCGATAAAACAAAGATTTTTTTACCCCCATTAGCCAATGACAAGGCTATTTAGAGCCGGGGTGATTGTGATAGGGTAAGTTAGTCTACGAGGTCACAAAATAATTTAGAATCGAGCAGCGAAACCTTTAAAGGTATTCGCACGGAGGTATATTAATATGACGGCTGAATCCATTATGGATCCCAACCCTACCGTCCTCAAAGCGACGGACACAATAAAAATCGCAGCCCATTACATCTTGGACAATCGCTACCGCGCCCTGCCGGTAGTCGATGATGAGGGACGCTATCTAGGCATCTTTGGTGTCAACTGCCTACTCCGTCTGGTATTGCCGAAAGCCGTGATGATGGAGTCTGGACTGGAAAATGTGGGTTTCATCCAAGAAACCCTGCACGACCTGCACGAAAGGTTGAATGAAGTCAAAAACGAGCCCATCTCATTGTGCATGCACAGTGATATCACCACGGTGACGCCCAACACACCGCTGGTGGAAACCCTGCTTTTGCTGTACCGGACACGCATCAGTATCCCGGTAGTCGCACCAGGAACAGGTAAGCTGGTTGGTATGATCTCCTACTTCGATGTAGGTGAGAAGATTCTGCTGGCCTAGGGAGGAAACAGCAATGCATGGCACACACCCCCAGGTAGCTGAGGTTATCTTCGGTCTGGATCCACTCTGGTTCGCCGGAACACTCTTTGTACTCACTTATGTGCTGATCGTCACTGAACGATTGAACCGTGCGATCATCTCCCTCACTGCCGCATGTCTGATGATCCTGGGTGGCGTACTGACACAGGAGGCCGCTTTTCAGGGGGTGGATTTCAATACCCTGGGGCTGCTCACCGGCATGATGGTGATCGTCGGCATCACCAAAAACTCCGGTGTGTTTCAGTATCTGGCCATCTGGTCGGCAAAAAAGGTCAATGCCGACCCCTGGGGCATACTGGTGATGCTGGTGGTGGTGACCGCTGTACTCTCCGCCCTGCTGGATAATGTGACTACGGTACTGCTGATCGCTCCGGTAACCCTGTTGATCACTGATTCACTCAAGATCAGTGCTTATCCCTATCTGTTCGCCGAGATCCTGGCCTCAAACATCGGTGGCACCGCAACCCTGATCGGCGACCCGCCGAATATTATGATTGGCTCGGCCGTCGGTCTGAGTTTCAACGACTTCCTGATCAATCTCGCACCCATCGTGCTGGTTATTTTGCCGGTGACCATGATCCCGCTCTATCTGATCTGGGGCAAAAAATTAACCGCCAGCGACGAGAATCGACAGCAGGTAATGAAATATCGAGAGATAGACGCGATACAAGACTCCCTTCTGCTGAAAAAATCTCTCTTCGTGCTGACCTTGGTGATAGTGGGTTTCATGATGGCCCACACACTCAATCTGCAGCCGGCCACCATCGCCATGTTCGGCGCTGCACTGCTACTGGTGCTGGACAACATTTCCCGTCAGGCGGATGACCAATCCAAACAAGTGCACAAGTCATTCTGCGAGGTGGAGTGGATCACCATATTCTTCTTTATTGGCCTATTTATTGTCGTCTATGGCGTGGAAACCACGGGCCTTCTGGAGATGCTGGCGAACAAGGTGCTAGAACTCACCGGAGGGGATATGACCAATACCGCCATCTCCATCATCTGGGTCTCGGCTGTTGCCTCGGCGATTATCGACAACATACCCTTCGTGGCCACCATGATTCCTCTGATCGAAAGCATGGCGGACACCTTCGGTGGAGCAGATCAACTGATGCCACTCTGGTGGTCCTTGGCGCTCGGCTCCTGTCTCGGTGGTAACGGTAGTCTGATCGGCGCCAGCGCCAATCTGATTGTTGCCGGCTTTGCCGAACGAGCAGGCCAACCCATCCGCTTCCTGCCATTCATGCTGGGGGCTTTTCCACTGATGATACTGTCCATCATGATCAGCAGCGTGTATGTCTATTTTAGGTATCTTTAAGTCAATACTGTACAGCACGCCGCGCTATTGCGCGGCGTGCTTGGTCAACCGGTTCAACTCATCAGAGATAATCACTTGAGCTCATAGGTCCATCCACTGTTCTTAGTCGCTTGCGGACAGGAACCACAGTTGCGAGCCTGAAGATCCACCGTGTATTCGATTCCCTCCGCCGGGACAAGACTACTCTGGGCATAAGATGGACATCGCATGGTTCCACGATCAGGGCAAATATAGTTAATTCCTGGGTCTTTGCCACTGAAAACTGCTTCAATAGCTTTCCTAATATGTTCATATATCAAATAGGTTGGCATGTAGTAATCGATTGGATATCACCCTCAGTTAGTGCCGTACAGGGACGTACAAATGCTGTGAAGGGCAGGAAGCCCGAGAACAGCGAGCCGTACAGGGCAGGGATTGTTTCGACAACTGCTCCTGCGTTGTTC
>JBDLIT010000070.1:0-20920 GCA_039714735.1 Pseudomonadota bacterium | reverse complement strand
ATTTCCGCTGATGAATAAGCCGCGCAACCAATATATAACAGGGTGATTCGTCTATGCGTTATGTGACTGGTAGCGGTATTGGGGTCAGTCTCGATTGATACGCCCTACCTGCTATTACCCAGGTGAATTCACCGTGTCAATCAATATCAATCTGGCCAATTTCCTATTTTATCAGTGCTTGCAGGATTGCATTTTCTCCGCATCACCGGGTAGTAGTGAAATCACTACAGTGGAGAGCAGCAGAATGGGGCTGACAAGAATAAAGAAAAAACCCAGGTAAGGAACGAATGAAGGCAGGTATGGGCTGCTCGGCATTGTAATATTCATGATTAACTGCATCGCAATACCCAGCGAAAACAACACACCCGAAAGCAGCACCAGACGACGCATATCTTTGCAACTGAGTAAAAACATCTTGATCACCTTGACTTCGATCGGTTGAATAATGACAGTCACGGACAGGGCTCGTGGCCTGCCCATCGCCTATAAGTTCGGCTGCTGACACTATTTCTTGATCGAACAAGGTATTCTTAGAGAATACGATTCCTTGTAAATGAATGTGGATGTTGCTGAATCTCAGTCCAATAGCTCAGTCAAAGGCTTGAAGATATCCCGATCCCGAAACTCTTTCAGATCGGCGCTGATTTGGGTATTGAACCGCGTAAAATCCTCTTTTGGCATGTAGTGCGCCAATTCATGCATCGCATTACTCGCCAGGTCCGCATGAAGTTTGGCTTTGGCGATTTCACCCTGGCGGGCTTGTCTGAGAGACGTATTCAGGTGCTGTCTGACACTCCTTTGTAGTTGATCGCTGAGATGGGGCTGCAGCACAACACTGGAACCGCGCCTTTTGAATATCCTGGATAGCCCATTCAAGCGTTCACGTAGAAGCTGGACCCTTGGCCGTTTATGGTTTGAGCGCGTGCTGGTTTTCGTTTCATTCAACGCCTGAGGGGCGACGCTACCTTCTGTCACCGGCTTTTTAGTGTCATCTGTTGCGTTTCTGGCCAGTTCTTCGAGGTGTTCAGACAATGGCGCCGAAATATCCTTAACCATCTCACCTCCTCCGCCACCATGGTAGGAATCGATCCTTCTACTCAGGCTCAGATGCGACATACGGTAAAAAAGGTCTTGCAGTGAACTCAGCAATTGTGCGGTATCCAGCCTGGCCATTATCTATCCTCATGAAGTACGGAAATTGGGTTGTTACCTTGGCTATCGTTCTCAATGGAGAAAAACTTAAATCCTCAGAAGTCCATCCTCCCACTGGATTTATTTTTTGCCGAGATTTTTAAACTTACCCAGCAGTGAATTACGGCGCCTCTCTTCAAGTTCCTCCCTTTCCTGCTGCATGGCCAGTTCCAGTTCCTGCTGACGAGCCTTTTTCTCCGTTTCCAGCCGCTGCCGTATCAACGCCTTTTCCGAGTCACCTATCTCAAGGTTATGAAGATTTTGGTTCCTGCGTAGGATATAATTTCCCAGGTTATCAAGCCATTCATCAGTAATCCTCTCTGGTTGCACAACACTTCTGTCCACGCCGAACGCGTTGAAGTTCGTGGTTACCATCTTGATCGCGCTCTGCTCGAGATCCACCTGAAAGATGCACTGAATCTCCACCTTGAGCTTGAGTTGAAAATTGATCCCGACAACCTGCTGTGTGTTGTCGCGAATCGGCCACTCCGCATAACGCATATTCTGGGATTCGAGAAAATCGCGGGTCTCTGTTCCCGTTGATTTTGGTTTGACGGCATACTCTTTCTCACTGTCAGCCACACAATGAAATCTAAGCCGGATGATCTTTGTCTGGTCAGTATTGTCTGCATTGACAATGTAACCAGCTTGCCGCAAGCCTTTGACCTCCCCGATTCCAGGTAGACTGAAGTCGTGACGAACGTCCGGATCAACCACCTTCAGCTGTTCGGACAGCTCACTCAAGTAGTTGAGAACTGCGTGCATCCGGGGTCTCAGGTTCTGCTGGTAGACCGCCTCCCGACGCGCTTCTGCGGTACTCTGGTCATCGTTCTTGCGCTGCTGTTCAGCCTGTTGTTTCAATTCATCAAGCAGTGACATCCTTAATCCACATCCATATCGTTTGTCGTTATTTATCAAGTCATGCAAGGCTAGGCAATTGAGGTCGCCAAATCAACTCGATCAGACACTTTTTCCAAACATAATTTTCCATCCAGTACAATCTTCCATCTCAGGAATCGCACAGGTAGAGTGTAGCGCTTTTCCCAGGAGGCACTCCCAAGCATGAGCAGAATCGTCCAGCGTATCGCCGAAGAACTTGACGTTAGAAAAGCCCAGGTAGAGGCAGCGGTAAAACTGCTGGATGAAGGCGCCACGGTACCCTTCATCGCCCGTTATCGAAAAGAGGTCACAGACAGTCTGGATGATACGCAACTCCGCAACTTGGAGGAGCGTCTGGGTTATCTGCGGGAGTTGGAGGAGCGTCGCGCAACGATTCTCAAAAGCGTCGATGATCAGGGCAAGCTGACCCCTGAGCTGGAGCGGGATCTGCTGTCCGCCGAGACCAAGACCCGCCTGGAGGATCTCTATCTGCCGTACAAACCGAAACGCCGCACCAAGGCGCAGATCGCCCGGGAGGCGGGTCTCGAACCCCTTGCCCTTGCACTGTTGGAGAATCCCGGTCTTAACCCGGAAGAGACCGCTAAGGATTACATCGATGCAGAAAAAGGCATTGCAGACATCAAGGCCGCCCTGGATGGCGCCCGGCAGATCCTCATG
This sequence comes from Pseudomonadota bacterium, assembly GCA_039714735.1. GTDB lineage: Bacteria > Pseudomonadota > Gammaproteobacteria > Chromatiales > Chromatiaceae > JASJBU01. Next base: position 18,172 of record JBDLIT010000070.1, on the reverse strand, counting down.
GAGCAATTTGCCGTGGATGCGCAACTCATTGGTCAGTTGCGGGAATATGTCAGGGAGAATGGCGAACTCCACTCCAACCTGGTTGCTGGCAAAGAGCGGGAAGGCGCCAAATTCTCCGACTACTTCGAATACAATGAGGCCCTGAGCAAGATACCCTCCCATCGCGCCCTCGCCCTGTTTCGCGGGCGCAATGGGGGGGTGCTGAGCCTGAAACTCGAGGTCGCGGCTCTGCCCAATGGCAGCCATCCCTGCGAGGGGATGATTGCCAAGGCAAAGGAGATCAGCAAGCAGGGACGTGCAGCAGACAACTGGCTGCTGGAGACTGCCCGCTGGGCCTGGCGGGTCAAGATCTCGCTACATCTGGAACTGGAATTGCTCTCTGCGCTGAGAGAGCGGGCCGAAGCAGAGGCGATCCGGGTCTTTGCCATGAATCTGCACGACCTGCTGCTTGCCGCACCGGCAGGCCACCGGGTCACCATCGGGCTCGACCCGGGACTGCGCACCGGAGTCAAGGTTGCAGTCGTCGATGACACCGGCAAGGTGGTGGACACCGCCACCATCTACCCCCACCCGCCGAAAAACCAGTGGGACCGGTCCATCAGTCAGATCGCAGCGCTGGCAAAGACGCATCAGGCCACCCTGCTGGCTATCGGCAACGGCACCGCCTCGCGGGAGACCGACCGGCTGGCGGCGGAACTGATCAAGAAACACCCGGAGTTGGGCTTGCAGAAACTGGTGGTCAGCGAAGCGGGCGCCTCGGTCTACTCCGCTTCGGAATTGGCCTCCAAAGAGCTGCCTCAGCTGGATGTCTCCCTGCGTGGCGCGGCCTCCATCGCCCGCCGCCTACAGGATCCACTGGCGGAACTGGTGAAGATCGAGCCCAAAGCAATCGGCGTCGGCCAGTATCAGCACGACGTCAACCAGAGCCGTCTGGCCCGTTCCCTGAACGCAGTGGTGGAGGATTGTGTAAACGTCGTGGGGGTGGACCTGAACATGGCCTCATCCGCCCTGCTGACCCAGGTTTCGGGACTCAGCCCAACCCTGGCGCAAAATATTGTTGCCTTCCGAGATCAGCATGGCGCTTTCGATAGCCGGGAGGCGCTCAAGAAGGTCCCACGGCTGGGTCCCAAGACTTATGAACAGGCAGCGGGATTCTTGCGCGTCGTGGACGGCAGCAACCCTCTCGACCGTTCTTCCGTGCACCCGGAAGCCTATCCATTGGTCCAACGCATCATCGACCAATGCGAAATAGGCATTGAAAGCCTGCTGGGCAACCAAAGCACCTTGAAAAAACTACAGCCTTCACAATTCACAGATGATCGCTTCGGTCTGCCCACCGTCACGGATATTCTGCTGGAACTGGAAAAACCAGGCCGCGACCCCCGGCCTGAATTCAAGACCGCCAGTTTCAAGGAGGGCGTCGAAGCGATCAGCGATCTGAAACCGGAGATGATCCTGGAGGGGGTAATCACCAATGTCACCAACTTCGGCGCCTTCGTCGATATCGGGGTGCATCAGGATGGACTGGTGCATATCTCCAATCTGGCGAATAAATTCGTCAAGGACCCGCGTGATGTGGTCAAAGCGGGAGATCTGGTCAAGGTCAAGGTCCTGGAGCTGGACATCGAAAGACGCCGAATCGGACTGACCCTGCGGCTGGACGACAAGGCTGATGAGCAGCCCAAGCAGAGGAAGCGGAGCCCCAAGCAATCTGTCAGACAAAAACCACAATCCAAGCCAACAGGTAATGCTCTGGCCGACGCCTTCGCCAAGGCAAGAAAGCAACACTGAATTGATGCATTGATAACAAAGTTATATTAGGTTTTTCTAATATTCTTGACCCACAGCAATGCAGATTTTCACCTGCTGCTTTAGAGTGGATCTACATCCAGTAAAAAAGCGACACAGATGTCGCGGGAGGTTCATCGTGAAACGCAGGCATACCTTCATGAGCGCTGTTGCCGCCGGTATCCTCCTTGCTCTGCCCATGTCGTCGGCTGAGGCCTGGTGGGGCGGGGGTCCTGGCAACTGGTGGAACGGTGATGGTTGGGGAGGAATGGGTTTCTCATTCGGGTTCGGCTTCAGTGGATCAGGTTGGGGCCGCAATCGCTGGTATGGCAATCCCTACTATGGTGGCTATGGCGGCTATCCCTATTATGGTGGCTATTCCAATTACGGTGGCTATTCCAATTACGGATACTACCCGACCCTGACCTATCCCGCATACCAGCCGGTGGCGCCCCAACCGGCCACCAGCGCTGAAAAGTAGTCCAAATCACATCCCTAGAATGACCCGTAGCTCACACCGGTGAGTTACTGGTCAAAAACTCCAAATCAATGGGGCGAGCAGGACTGTCACACACCCCACCAGCAGAGTCAGCGGCAGACCAATCCGAAAGAAGTCCCCAAATCGATAACCGCCGGCATTGTAGACCATCAGATTGGTCTGATAACCGATAGGCGTGGCGAAACTGGCGGAAGCGGCCACCATGATCGTGATCGCAAAGGGCAGCAGGTTGACCTGCATATTCTCAGCAGCAGCCATTGCGATGGGAAACATCAACACAGCTGCAACATTGTTGGTCGCCAGCGCAGTCAGAATCGCCGTGGATAGAAAGATCAGCGCCAGACTCATCCAGGGCTCACCCTGCGCCAGAGAGACCAACCCCTGGGCCACCAGTGCCGCCGCCCCACTCTTCTGCAGCGCGGCGCCAATCCCAAATGAGGTGGCGATCACCACCAGAACCTGTAAATCAGGGGCTCTACGGGCAATATGGCCGGCGGTACAGCGGGTGACGATCATCAGGCCGGCCGCCAGCAGTGACGCCTGCAGCATACTGAGCCAGCCAAACGCCACACTGGCCACCATTGCGGTGACAATGGCTACCGCCACACCAGCGCCTTCATGATGCAGGGGGTGTGAATCGCCGATCTGACTGACCAGAAAATAGTCACGGGAGTTACGATGCTGCTCCAGGAAAGCAGGATGCGTCTCGAGCAGCAGGGTATCGCCGGGCCGCAGCTTGATATCACCGATCTTTCGCTTCAGCCTCACACCATTCCGGGCCAGGGCAATGATCACCGCGTTGTAGCGGGAGCGGAACTTGCCCTTTTTTACCGTTTTGCCGATCAGCGGATGAGTGTTTGAGACCACCGCCTCCAAAAAACAGCGTTCCCGTCTGGTAGGGTAGAGCTTGAACACCTGATCGGTTGCGGGAATCAGACCACGAATCTGCTGCAGATCCACCACTGAGTCCCGTACTCCGGTAAAGATCAAACGGTCATTGGCCTGCAGCCTCTCCTGGGATGAGACGGCCGGCAGGGTATGACCGTTCCGATCGATCTCCACCAGAAAAAGCCCGGGTAGCTGGCGCAGGCCTGCCTCCTCGATACCCTGCCCCACCAGTGGGCTGGCAGGCTCCACCAGCATCTCGACGATAAACTCCCGGACATTTTCCAGATCCTCCCGGAGCGGGGCGCGGGAGGGCAGCAACCACTTGCCAAAAATCAGGATGAAGAGAAAAACAGTCACCGCAACCGGCAGGCCGATCCATGCCAGCTCGAACAGGGCGAAACCCTGGCTATCGGTATCACTGAGCAGCATGCCATTGACCACCAGATTGGTGCTGGTGCCGATCAGGGTACAGGCGCCACCCGCAATACTGGCGTAACTGAGTGGAATCAACAGATGAGAGAGTGACAGTTGGTGGCGCCGCGCCCAATCCTGCACGGCGGGAATGAAGATCGCCACCACCGGGGTGTTATTGAGAAATGCACTCAGACCGGCCACCGGCAGCATCAATCGAAGCTGGGCATGCCTTAGGGTTCTGGGCCTGCCCAACAGGTGGTGGACGATCCAACCGACCGCCCCGGTTTCGGTCAAACCGCTGACCACCACATAGAGCACTGCGACGGTGAGCATCCCCTCATTGGAGAACCCGGCAAGGGCCTCCTGAGGGGTCAGAATGCCGGCGAGGAGGATCAGGCTGAGACCTGCGGTAGTGATGATATCCGGTGAAACCCGGGTAAAGGCCAGCATGCCGAAACAGAAGACCACAACACCAAGACTTAAAAGGATCTCCCACTCCATCCGCTATTACCTACTCGCTGATAAAACTGTATAACGCCAAAATCTCATCCGCCCAGAGGGTATCATCGATGGTCTCCAGCACCATCGGCACACCATCGAACCGATCATCCTGCATAATATAGCGGAAAACCGCCCAACCCAGTTTGCCCTGGCCGAGATTCTGGTGCCGGTCGACCCTCGCACCCAGATCGGGTTTGCTGTCGTTGAGATGCATGCCCCGCAGATAGTCGAAGCCGACGACCCGCTCGAATTCCTCAAAGGTTGCATCACAGGCAGCTTGACACCGTAGATCATAGCCTGCCACAAAGGTATGGCAGGTATCGAGACAGACCCCCACCCTGCTCTTGTCCTCAACTCCCTCGATAATCCGCGCCAGATGTTCAAAGCAGTAGCCCAGGGTGCTGCCCTGACCTGCGGTATTCTCGATCACCGCAGTCACTCCACGGGTCTGCTGCAAGGCAAGGTTGATCGACTCCGCAATCCGCTTGAGACTCTCCTCCTCACTGATCTTTCGCAAGGTAGCACCGGGATGAAAATTGAGTAGCTGCAGACCCAGCAGTTCACAGCGCTGCATCTCCTCCACGAAGGCATTGCGGGATTTTTCCAGCGCCTCCGACTCCGGATGCCCCAGATTGATCAGATAGCTGTCGTGAGGCAGAACATGCTCTGGCGCTATACCGACCTGCCGCAGGTTATCTCTGAAGCCCCTGATGGCCTCATCGCTGAGGGGTTTTGCATGCCACTGGCGCTGGTTTTTAGTGAACAGGGCGAAGGCCTTTGCGCCGATTGCTGCTGCGTTCAGCGGCGCGTTCTGCACACCTCCGGAGGCACTGACATGGGCGCCGATATATTTCATAACGAGACACTGATTTCCTGATATTACAAATGCGAACGTTGGTTAGCCGACATCTTGTTCTGCGGGTGTCGATAGCAAGGATGCTATCGTCAAGCCTACAGGGATGTTTTCACGGCGTCCCGCAGAAAAAGATGTCGGCTGACCTATGAACTATTTAACAAGTTGAATGATAAGCTACTGCTCTAACGTGATGAGCTTGAGCGCCAGCAAGATAAATAGAAATCCGGCCAATCGATTCAGCACTCTCTGAAGTTTTTCCGAACGTGCAAACCAACTCCCAATCTGACCGGCAATGATCGCCACGCTGCCGAACACCAGAAGTGTTGCAAGTATAAAGAGTCCACCCAATATCATCATCTGCAGGGTGAGAGAACCTGCCGATGGATCGGCAAACTGTGGCAGAAAGGCCAGAAAAAAGAGTGAAACCTTGGGATTGGTGACATTCATGATAATCCCGCGGCGGTAGAGCTGCCCGAGCTCGAGAATATTCATACCGGCTTCGCCTATTTTCCGTTCCCGGCTCCGCAAGGCCTGCCAGGCGAGATAGAGCAGATAACCTGCGCCGAGGACCTTCAGCAGGGTAAACGCAGCCGTGGAGGTCTGAAAGATCACCGCAACCCCCAGCGCCACCAGTGTGGTATGCAGGATCAGACCCGTACAGAGTCCCAGGGTCACCATCAGTCCGGCGAGCCTGCCGCGTAACATCCCCTGGCTCAGGACAAAGAGATTGTCGGGGCCGGGAGCAATCGCCAACAGCAGCGAGACAGAAAAAAAGGTGCTGAGTGTCTGAATCGAAAACATCTATCGGTGGGTGCTCACCCGGCATCTATCCATCGCATCCTGATTCTCCATTGTAATATTCGCCATGAATCTGACAAAGTCGTATTAGGCTGACTCTGATAAACTCACGCCTTTTCCAAGCAGCTCTGAATAAAACATGGCAAATAATCCTCTCTCCGGCGCGACCTATCTGTTACGCGGCCTGAGCCTGATCACCAAACCCGGCCTGCGGCCGTTCGTCATCATACCTCTGTTGATCAACATCCTGGTCTTCAGTCTCCTGATCTGGCTCGGCATCGATCAGTTCGAAGGCTTGATGGACCGATTTCTACCCAATGACGAGAGCTGGCTAGCCTGGTTGCGCTGGCTGCTCTGGCCACTGTTCGCAATCGCACTAGTGCTGGTCATCTTCTATACCTTTACGGTCATCGCCAACCTCATTGCATCACCCTTCAATGGCCTGCTGGCGGAAAAGGTGGAGCTCTACCTGGGGGGTGAGCTGTCCGAACAATCCGGTGGTGTTAAGCAGATCATGAAAGATCTGCTCCCCTCCCTGCTGTCGGAACTGCGCAAACTGCTCTACTTCTCGATCAGGGCAATCCCGCTGTTGATCCTGTTCCTGATCCCCGTAGTCAACATCGCCGCCCCCTTTCTGTGGCTCGCCTTCAGCGCCTGGTTCCTGGCCCTGGAGTATGGAGACTATCCCATGGCCAACCACGGTCTGAAGTTCAAAGAGCAGCATCAAAGGCTCAAACAGGCGCGCTATAGCGCAATGACCTTCGGCGGCGGTCTCACCCTGCTGATGATGGTGCCGTTGTTGAATTTTGTCGCCATGCCCGCTGCCGTCGCGGGTGCTACTGTGTTCTGGAAAGAACGACTCGAGAGTAGTCCACAAACGAAACTTCGCTAATACTACTGAACAAAGCGTCTGAGCCGCTCCACCCCCTCCTCCAGTTTGGATAGATTGGTGGTATAGGCAAAACGCAGGTGGGTTTCGGGTTGATGGAAACCGAAATCCCGCCCCGGCGTCACCGCAACCCCCGCCTCTTCCAGCAGGGTCTGGGCAAACTGGTAGCTGTCATCGGTAATCTCCCGGCAGCCGGCGTAGAGATAAAAGGCCCCCTGGGGCGTCACCGGGATGTCAAAACCCATCGATCTCAACTCAGGCAACAGAAAATCCCGGCGTTGCTGGAATTCAACACGACGCGCCTCCAGAATGTCCATCACCTCCGGTGAGAAGGCGTCGAGTGCGGCATGTTGGGAGAGGGTTGGCGCCGAAAGAAAGATATTCTGCGCCAACCGGTCGATGGGGTCGACAAACACCTCCGGCGCCACCAGCCAGCCAAGCCGCCAGCCGGTCATGCCAAAGAATTTCGAAAAGCTGTTGATCACGAAGATGTCATCGGCAATCGCCAGGGCGGTGCCGCCCGAGGCATCATAGACCAATCCCTGGTAGATCTCGTCGACGATCAGGACGCCGCCGAGACGCCTGACAACTGCATGCAGCTCCTGCAATTCACGGGCTGACAGCAGGGTTCCGGTTGGATTCGCCGGACTTGCCACGAGTACCGCCTTGATATCCTCACGCCATGCCTCCTCCACCAATTCGGCTGTCAGCTGATAGCCTGTCTCAGGCCCGACGGGCAACAGCTGCGGCCTGCCGTCCACCAGCTCCACAAAGTGGCGGTTACAGGGGTAGCCCGGATCAGCCATCAACACCGCATCCCCTGGGTTGATCAGCACGCTCATAACCAGTTGCAGGGCGCCGGAGGAGCCTGGAGTGACAACCACCCTGGAGGCGGAGATGTCTGTGCCATAGGCGGTCGAGTAGTGACCCGCAATCGCCTCCCGCAGGGCGGGTATCCCCTTGGCGGGTGTATAGTGGGTCCTGCCTGCCGCCAGCGCCGCCTGACCCGCCGCGATGATCGGCTGGGGAGTATCGAAATCGGGCTCCCCGACCTCCATGTGAACGATGGAGCGACCCGCTGCCTCGAGTTTGCGCGCCTTGGCCAGCAGATCCATGACAAAGAAGGGCTGGATGCGCGACATCCTTTCAGCTACCGGGATCATCGTTCAGTCCTTGTTGTGGAGCCTGTCGATCAATTCCATATCCACCAGGCTTTTCCCCCCGGCGTCTCCACTGATGGCCTGAAACGCCTCATCCGCTTCACCGAACTGATCAACCACCAGGCTCGCACCGTTGAAATCGTGGTCTTCCGTATAGGCGTTGGTGGTCACCAGGATGGTGCGAATCCCGGCGTCATAAGCCGATTTCACCCCATTCTCCGAATCCTCGAAGGCGACACACTGTTCCGGTGTGAGCTGCATCTGCTGCATGGCCCAGGTATAGATATCGGGCGCCGGCTTTTTCGCCGGCACGATATCACCGGCGGCAATGACCTCGAACCAGTTCTCTGCATCGGGATGCAGGCTGTGTTGCAGCAGGGCGCTGACATTTGCCGGCGTGGTGGTGGTGGCGATCGCCAGACGCATCTCTCCATCCCGCGCCTCCTGCAGCAGCCGTTTGACTCCACTGCGCATGGGAATCGCCCCTTCCGCCAACATTCGAGTGTAGTGAGCCGTCTTTTTCCGATGCAGATCGGCGATGAATCCATCCAGATTGGCAGGATGCTCAAACTCTGTATTAAACTTGTCCAAATAAAAACGAATACGTTCCTTGCCTCCGGTTACTGCGAGCAATTCGCCATACAGATCGACCGACCACTCCCAGTCCAATTCAGCTTCTGCGAAGGCCTGGTTGAAGGCGACCCGATGGCCATCCTTCTCTGTATCCGCCAATGTGCCATCCACATCAAAAATCAACGCTTCCAACTTTGCCATCTCAACTACTCCAATAAGCTATAATTCGCCGTTAGCTTACCCAAAGCCGAGGCGCGAAACCATCCACAAATATCGGATATGAATGAAACAAGCCACACTTGACCGAGAACAATATAAAAATCTGATCCTGGACGATAATTAACAATGAGAAGGAGTCCAGCTATAATTGTTGGGTTTTATTGTCTCATCTAACCCTTTCTGGTATAGATAGGCGCCTTCATAGAATGAGGTATTCAGGAGTCATTGAATGGCCCAAGAAAAAGTAACAAAACTGGAAGCAGGACCCTTCGGCTTCCAACCCTACGAGCCCGAAGAGGGCGAAGAGTACATGAACGAGAAGCAGGAGGAGCATTTCCGCCAGATCCTGCAGGCGTGGAAAGCGGACCTGATGCAAGAAGTGGATCGTACTGTTCACCACATGCAGGATGAAGCCGCCAATTTCCCGGACCCGAATGACCGGGCCACCCAGGAGTCCGAGTTCAGTCTGGAACTGCGCACCCGCGACCGGGAACGCAAGCTGATCAAGAAGATCGACTCAACGCTCGATATGATCGATGATCACGAGTACGGATTTTGCGAATCCTGCGGTGTAGATATAGGCATCCGGCGTCTTGAGGCCCGACCTACCGCCTCCCAATGCATCGACTGTAAGACGCTTGACGAGATCCGCGAGAAACAGATGAGTTGAAATCCATTTAACTTCCGCAAAGAAACCGGCGCTTGCCGGTTTTTTTGCTTCTATATTACTTCTAACATGACCGACCTGCCCCAGGACACTCATTCAACCTAGAATCCTCAGTTGGATGGGGCAGAGTGTGCGCTTGTGGCGGTGCAGATCAAGGCACAATGACGCGGAATAGTTATTCTATTCCAAGGAGTTGTAACGCAGACATGCGCCGCCACAAGCGTGCAATTTACCCCATAGCGTGATTCACTCAGTGGGTGAAGATGTTTATCGAATAAAGCAAACATGATTTCAATTTGTTAACAGTAGAATGGAGCGGTCAACTGAGGAATCTAGGTTCAACCTATCGGGGCCGCTTTGCCCCTTCTCCCACCGGCTCACTCCATTTCGGTTCCCTGGTGTCGGCCGTTGGCAGCTATCTCGACGCCCGGAGTCACCAGGGAGAGTGGTTGCTGCGCATGGAGGACCTGGACCAGACCCGGGAGGTGAAAGGCGCCGCTGATGAGATACTTCGCACTCTCGACAGATTCGGCTTCGAGTGGGATGGGGAGGTGGTCTACCAGAGCCGACTGTCAGCACGCTATGCGGATGCCCTGGACCGTTTACTGAAAGAGGACTTCGCCTACCCCTGTGGCTGTACCCGCAAGGAGATCAATCTTGCCGCCTGCAAGGGGATAGAAGGCTCTGTCTACCCAGGCACCTGCAGCCGAGTGCTCAGACCGGGCCGGCAGGCGCGCGCCATGCGTCTGCGCACCTTCGACACAGATGTGGATTTCCAGGATCGCATCCAGGGCCTGGGGCGGCAGAATCTGGCCCGGGATATCGGTGATTTCGTGATTCGCAGGGCTGACGGCTATCACGCCTACCAATTGGCAGTGGTGGTGGATGACGCCTGGCAGGGCATTGGCCAAGTCGTGCGTGGCGCAGACCTGTTGCTCTCCACGCCACGCCAGAGATATCTGCAACAGCTACTGGGGCTGGCTGAGCCGGACTATGCGCATCTACCCCTGGCAGTGGATGAAAATCACCGGAAGTTGAGCAAACAATACCGTGCTGCGCCGGTGGAGCGGCGCAACCCCATGCGCGCCCTACTTCAGGCGCTGGAACATCTCGGCCAGGTGCTGCCGCCACAACGACCCACCACTCTGGATGAATTCTGGCAGTGGGCGATCAGTCACTGGTCGATCGCAAATGTGCCGAGAACGATAACCCGTCAAGTAGGCGCCTCACTCAAAACCCAGCCACTTCGCGGAGATATTTGAAGAGTTTTCGATAGGCAGCCGGCGGCTGTTCCTTCTCACGCTCCCGCTGGACCGCCTGAATCAGCTGCCGCAGCTGCTGGCGATCCGCTTCCGGAAACTCACTGAGAAAGGCGCCGAAATCTTCACTGTCACCCTCGATCAAGCGATCGCGCCAGCGCTCCAGGACATGAAATTTCGCTACCCCCGCACTATGCCTATTGTCAATCTCATCGATAACACGCTGAATTCCCTCGATTTCTTCATGCCGCATCAGTTTACCCAGGCGCCGATAGTGGCGGCGCAGGGCATTGTGAGATTTGATCCGCTTGGTCTCATCCAGGGCAGCCTGCATTTCGTCACTGAGCGGCATCCGGGCGAGAACCTTGGGACCCTCTCTGGTCAGGCGTTCACCCAGCTTTTGCAGCGCCAGCATCTCCCGTTTGAGCTCGCTCTTGCTTGGGCCCTCATCCTCTCCATCAGGAGTGTAATCTAGCTCGTCGATTGGATGGCCTCCACGATCAATTGGGGCTGTAACAGCCCGCGAAATTCATTCACATCAAGCCGGTAGACCAGATGCACCTGCTCGGGCAACCTGCCCAGATCGGCCTGATTAAAGGCGATCGCATCGATAATATCGTTATTATCCATGGCTGTGAGCCGAAGTTTCAAATGGCGCTCTCCAACGACACGCTGATGCACAACCCGGAACCCATCATCGAATACCGGCTCTGCAAAGCCCTGCCCCCAGGGTCCGGCGAAGCGGATCTGTTGCGCCAGCTCCAGGCTCAGTTGCTCAGCGCTCAGCGATCCGTCGGAGGTGTGACTGCCCTCCAGGGCATCAATATCGAGCTGGGACCCGGCGGCCTGCTCGAAAGCAGTTCGGAAGGCCTGAAAATTTTCCTCTCGCAGACTCAACCCCGCCGCCATGGCATGACCGCCGAACCGATCGAGAAGACCGCTATGCTGCGAGGCGATCCTGTCCAGCAGGTCACGGATATGCAGCTCCGGCACTGATCGTGCCGAACCCTTGAGCATGCCCGCACCGCCATCGGCAAAGACGATGGCCGGGCGATGATACTGCTCCCGGATCCTGGCGGCCAGAATACCGATGACTCCCTGGTGCCACTCAGGGCGATAGAGGCAGAGCCCCGCCGGCAGCTCACCTGCCGACTCGAGGTGCAGGCGCTCCAATGCACTGACCGCCTGCTCCTTCATCTGCTGTTCAATCTCACGCCGGGTCCGATTGAGCCGGTCCAGCTCCTGGGCCATGCCGGACGCAGCCTGATGATCCTCCGTGAGCAGACATTCGATCCCCAGGCCCATATCCTCCAGACGTCCGGCGGCATTCAGCCTGGGTCCCACGGCAAACCCCAGATCGGAAGCCACCACTCTGTGCAGTGAGCGGCCCGCGAGTTCGAGCAGCGCCTGAATCCCCGGACGGCAACGTCCGGCGCGAATCCGCCGCAGGCCCTGTTCGACCAGGATCCGGTTATTCGCATCCAGCGGCACCAGATCCGCCACGGTCCCCAGCGCCACCAGATCGAGCCACTCGGCCAGGTTGGGTACTGCCCTGGCATTCCTCTCGAACCAGCCGTTGCCGCGTAAGCGACTGCGCAAGGCAGCCATCACGTAGAAGATCACACCGACACCGGCCAGGTGCTTGCTGGGAAACCCATCATCCGGCTGGTTGGGGTTGACGATCACCGCTGCCGGCGGCAGCCAATCTCCAGGCAGATGGTGATCGGTGATCAATACCGGGACACCCGAGGCATTGGCGCGCTCGACACCTGCAATGCTTGCGATCCCATTGTCTACCGTAATGATCAGATTCGGGTGCTGTTGCACGGCAAGATCGACGATTTCCGGCGTCAGACCATAGCCAAACTCAAACCGGTTCGGCACCAGATAACTGACATTGTTTGCCCCAAATGCCTGTAGCGCCAGGATTGCCAGCACGCTACTGGTTGCTCCGTCGCAATCATAATCTCCCACGATCAGAAACCGGCCGTCCTGCTCCAGAACCTGCTGCAGCAGACTGGCTGCTTCATCCAGGTGTTTGAGTTGAGTCGCAGGCAGCAGTCTGGATAGACTATGGTCCAGCTCCTTGGCTGAAACCACCCCCCTCGATCGATAGACTCGCTCCAGCACAGGATGCAGGTCTTCTGAGGACTTAACGGCTTTGTCAGGCAGCGGACGTTGAATGATTTTCAAGAAGTGTTTATCTCGTGATGCGCGTAAAAAACTGATTTATACTTTAAAAAGAGGGATCAGACGATTCTTTTTGAACCGATGCGAACTATGCCGGCAGGAATGTGTCGAATTGACCCAATTTAACAAGGGATGACGTCTCTCGCTAAGCAGTCATGAAGCGAACATATCGTACAATTTCCAATCTACTATTCATCGGGCTTTTAATGCCCCTGTTGCTCTGGGTTCAACCCATGATGGCAGAGGTCCAGGTCAAGCTGTCACGTAGCACGACCAATCTCGAGGAACCGGTCAAGCTGCAGCTTAAGATCAAGGGCCAGAACGACGCTTCGCCCGATCTTTCGGTTCTGCAAGAGGATTTCGAGATCCTCGGGCGCTCGACCCAGCAGAGCATTTCCATCATCAACGGCCAGATGTCGAAAACCCAGGGGCTAACGCTCACCCTGCTGCCCAAGAAGACAGGGCGGTTGACCATTCCCTCCATACCGGTGGGAACGGAGAGCTCCTCCCCGTTGACTCTGAAAGTAACCGAGGTCATGTATGACAGCGAGGAGGCCGCAACAAAAAGCGCCTTCATTCAACTCGACCTGACAAAATCCCGCGCCTATCTCCAGGAAGAGGTGATCCTCACGGTGCGCCTCTACCAGGCGGAAGGAGTCCGCGGGGAATCCCTGACCGAACCTCAGGCATCACTCGAGGACACGGTGCTGCGCCTGCTTAACGAGGAACAGTACCAGGCGGAGCATGAGGGTCAGTCCTATCGGGTGATCGAACGCCGTTACGCCGTCTACGCCTACCAGACCGGCAAGTTGCATTTGGGAGATGCCCTGTATCGAGGCAGAAGCGGTTCGGGCGGGTCCTCAATCTTCGACCTGATGCGCGCCCCTTTCAATAACCCACGACAGGAGAGCAGGATTATACGCACCAAATCGGCACAGCTCGAACTCGAAATCCTGCCTGTCCCCTCTGAATTCACGGGTGAACGCTGGCTGCCCGCACGGAATCTGCAGATTGTAGAGCGAGACATCAACAGCAACGGACCCATCCTGGCCGGCAAACCAGCCAGCCGCCACATCATGGTATTCGCCGACGGACTGACTGCGGCCCAGCTACCCGCCATCAAACAGGAACTGCCCTCAGGGCTCAAACAGTATCCGGAGCGGCCGCAGGTGAAGGACAATCTCTCCAGAGACGGGGTCGCTGGAAGCCGCCAGACTGGCGTGACGCTGGTGGCAACCGAACCGGGCAGCTATTCCCTGCCCCGCATCGAGATACCTTGGTGGAACATAGAAGCAGACCGGCAGGAGGTGGCGCGGTTGTCAGCAGTCACCCTGGAGATTCTGCCCAATCTTGGTGGTTCCTCTCCATTTGTCCCGCCGCCTGCCACGCAAACAGTTGAGGAGAGTATCGCGCCTGAATCCGAGATTGAGCTTGAGGCGGATGCAGCACTGAATGATCCAAATGGCTCTAATTTTCCCGCATGGCTGGCCTGGGTCCTGGGCGTCGGTTGGCTGGCGACCCTGTTGGGTTGGTGGCTGACCCATCGGCGGAAAAAAACCAACGAACCAGTTGCGCAGCAGGCAGAGATTGAGCCACCGCCAAAGGATCAACTGCCGGAGATCATCGATGCCTTGGAAGCCGCGTACCAAGACACCGATCAGGAAGCCGCCAGAACGGCATGGCTCCGCTGGGGACAGCACCACTGGCCGGATAACCCGCCGAGCAATCTCAATCGGCTGGCAAAGCGCTGTAACCATAACATCGCATTGGCCGTGAATATCCTGGACCGCACCTTCTACAATCCGGATAGCCCGGATGACTGGCGGCAATTCAATCCACGAGAACTGCTCGAACCGGACAATGTGGAAAGGGCAAGACCGGCTCGACGGGAGAGTCTGATTCCACTAAACCCTTGAACAAACCCCACAAAGGGGTCAAGGCGTTTGTCTGCAGACCCACCGGCGGGGAGAAGACGCCAGTTATTCTTCCTCCCATCCGCCATAGTCGAAGGTGATCTCTTCATGGGACTTGATATCCGCCAGGGCGTAGAGATCGAAGCCGTCGAATTCGGCATTGCCCTGTTCCTGATGGTTGAGGTATCGGAGTAGATTCCGGCCACTGCGGCCTACCGGCTCCAATCCCTCTTCAAACACCCAGAGCACATAGGTTCCATCCCGCTTGGCAGTGGGTCCTTCATAGCTTCCAATAAATTGGCCTTTGTTGAGTTCCACCTTGGCGAAGAGCCCATTCCCGTGAATCGGCGATATCGACTTGTAGACAACATCACCCAATCTTTTTTTTCTCTGTTCAGTCATCAGTTTGTCTACTTCAGTTTTATTTTTCTTCCGGCTGGACAGACATCGCCGTAGACGGCCATGATCGATTGTAACTCTTTCAACACCACTCTCCGGCCGAGTTCATCAAGATCCTGTAGCTCAGGCAAAATCACCCCTCGCTCCAGCAATTTGATATCCTCCCTGACAGACTGACATCCCTTCTGGCAAAGCCGCTCAATACTCTTATCTATATGCTGTGGAGTCATATTCAGCTGTCATTCATCAAACTTGGCTCAAAATTATACCCAATCTCAAATCGACATGCCGATTCTGAGGAACAAGTGTGGTATTTAAGCCTCTAAAAAGGTTCAATATCACACTGCTTAAAATACATAATCAATCAAAGGTGGAACAATGCCCTGGATCAAACGTCTGTTTTTCATTTTTACCTTTCTGGCCCTGCAACCGGTCTATGCGGAGTGGGGTGAAGGCTGGGATCCAATCGATCCTCCCGTACCGACTACAGCCTCAAACGGTAAGGTAGAGGTATTGGAGTTCTTCTGGTATGGATGCCCTCACTGTTACGATCTTGAACCTGAAATGGATGCCTGGCTCGAAAAACAGGGCGAGAATATCGAATTTCGCCTGGTGCCCTCGCCTCTCAATCCGAGTTGGGCTGTCCACGCTCAGTTCTTTTATGCCGCCGAAGCCCTCGGTGTGCTCGACAAACTGCATAAACCCTTATTTGAAGCAATGCATAAAGAGCGCCGTAAACTGTTTGACAAAGAGTCACTCATCGAATTTGCCGTCGATCATGGCGTCGACCGAAAGGCATTTTCCGAAGCATGGAAGTCATTTGGCGTATTCGTCAAAGTACAACAGGCGCGTAAGCTCGGGAAACGTTTTCAACTGACCGGTGTTCCCGCAGTCGGCATCAATGGAAAATATAAAACCAGCGCCAGTCTGGCGGGCTCTCATGCGAAGATGTTTACTATCATGGACCAACTGACCAAAAAGGAGTCTACAGTGACCCCTTGATCCGCTGCATCAGCCAGGAACCTTTTTGTGCAAAAAAGTCGATAAATTCCGATTTGAAATCCGCAATCACCGAGTCGGCCACGGAAGGCCGCTGCAGGAGCGATTTAGCCCAGGATGTCACACACTCCGGGTAGTAGTTCTCTGGCTGTTCTGCACCTAAACCATCAAGTATCTCCATACGCATGAATAGTGGGGCATAGGCCGCATCGACCATCGAGAAGCCGGCCTCCCCAGCAAACAGGCCTGACTCCATGGGTGATACAAGACGCGCTAGATTCTGCTGAAAAATGTCGGATTTTTGCTGGTAATCAGCCTCATCTGCGGCCATACAGACTGCATGTTGATCCATCAGCAGGCCAGAGCCGTATTCGATCCAGGCCTTGTGCTGAGCCCGTTTCAATGGGTCTATCGGGTGTAACCTTGGCGCAAAAACCTCATCCAGATAATCGATAATGACCGATGATTCAAAAATAACCTCTCCATCAACTTGTAACAACGGCACTTTACCCAAAGGTGAGAGTTCTCTGAACCAATCTGGAGGCGCTGACAGGTCGACATACTCGAGAGAGAAGTCCACGTGTTTTTCTTTGAGTGTAATCACCGCCCTTTGCACAAATGGGCAGAGCACAAAACTTACGAGCTTGATCGGCATTAAACTTGTCCTTCAAAGTGGGAACAGAATGACTGGGCTTGCCTACAGACCCTATTTCGATCAACAATTCAGAAGGCTTACCACAATTTCAAAATATTTAAGCTGACACAACTTCCTATTCATGAAAGGCATTTCGCCTTTTGGCTTGTTGATTACGCTAAAAATAGTTAATTTAAAGTTAATAATGTCTCGGCCGATCCTACCGGCATCAGGCATGTCATAAAAAGCGGCAGTAAATGGCGACAAAAAATCGAATAGGATTAAAAATTCCAGACCAATCCCCACCCAACGGGAAGGTCATCTATCTGACTGATAAAGAGGTCTCAGATTGGGTCGAAAGACTCCCTCTTGCCAATATTGGTGAGACTGCACGTCAGATTTTTCAGACTCTGCGTGAACACAACAAGACCATCATACCCTACAAAAAGCGCTTTCTATGCGCAGAGCATTTGCAGGATCCAGTTAAATATGTCGGGTCAAATCTTAAAAAGCATTTTGTAAATATTGGCTTTCCACTCAGTGAGAAGGCCCACAAAATAGCCATATTGAATCGGGAGCTCCACAGTGGCCTGGCCACAGCCTACAAATGTGTGGTAGCGGATATCGTGTTGACCAATAATGGAAAAGCCGACCACAAACTACTTTCCACCTCCATTCATCGGACAATCCATCACCTGTCACAGGTCATGCTTCTCTCTGTCCTGGTCTATGACTCTTATCCAAAAAGAATTTGGCTGGAACTGCATGTCTTGCACCGCTTGGCCTGCCGTTACAACCTGGAATCTCAAGACGTCCAGAACCAACAGGAAACTCATGAAACCAGTTCCAGCATCGATTTGAGCTACCGCCGAATGGCGCTCTTTTGCCTCTCATCGCCCTATAAAATCCGCCAAAAAGAAAACATCCAGATCTTTGACGCCTTACTCAAATGGGCCAGACATACGCGATTTTACAACCCGGATGAGGCGCCTGTTGAGGCCTCAATCGTTCTGAAGCAAGACTCAGACATGCCCCCCTCACACGGTTCGCTCAGTTCTGATGCGGATTCCAGATATATTCTTAATCTGGATGCTTCGAAATTGATCAATAAACTGCGTGAGCATTTTGATGAGGATGCCCCCCAGGCACCACTCTGGGGCATAGATTCCCTGGATAAAAACCTTCTGCGACAGTTAATCCAACTCTGGTCTAACGAGCAGAAACGGACATTCGTCCGTACAAAGCTCAATTTTGAACTACGGGTAGCCGTTGGTCTATGCAAGATATATCAACTCGTAGCGGAGGGCAGCAAAAAGCAAGCAGAGGAACCCCAAGACAATCAAAAGGCTAACGCTTCATGGGTTGAAAAGAAGTTTGCTGAAGGAAACCTATTTGATATCTCAGCAAGATTCACTCTGGAACCCATAGAATCGAATATCCAAACAGAGGCCAGGAGAGGCGGCTTTGAAGAGTTTGGACCTAAGACCCGCGACATATCTTCACTGGAATCCGCCACATCAATCTGG
>JBDLIT010000069.1:0-20922 GCA_039714735.1 Pseudomonadota bacterium | reverse complement strand
ATAACCCTGGATTTTCTCTTCGAACCTGCAGACGAAGAGAGTCTTTTAGCTGGCTCAGCATTGATGATCTCCCGTCATGAGGCCGCCCGGACAGTCCACGCCACCACCCGTAAATCCTGCTTGAACTGCCATGCAGGCGCAGGTGGTGGTGATGGCACCAAACGTGGTGACATATCGAGTGCATTGATCAATCCTGATCCGCATATCGATATCCACATGGATGCTAGCGGTAACAATTTAACCTGCGCTGATTGCCATGATGCCGGTGGACACCGGGTGCGTGGCCGGGGATTGGACCTTAGACCGAATGATGTCGCGGAACGCTTTAGTTGTGAAAGCTGCCATGATCGGCCGCACGGTGATTATAGCGACCTGGATGGTACAGCGCGTGATACTCACGCCTCACGCGTCGCCTGTCAGACCTGCCATATTCCCACCTATGCGAAAGGGGTTCCGACAGAGGTCAGCCGCGATTGGGAAAATTCACATTTCTCCGCAGCGGCATGTAACGGCAGAGGTGGCTGGTTGCCTGAAGAGATCAAGATCGGTGACCTGATACCCTCCTACAAATGGTTTGACGGCACCAGTCAGGTCTATGTGCTGGGTGAAAATCTGAGTGATTACCCAACGATAGACCTTTCTGATGGTACTCAAGCGATTACCATCGGCCAGCCAAACGGTTGGGTGAATACCAATCAAGCCAAGATTTATCCAATGAAGGAGCATCTATCCAAATCAGCGGTGCATGATTCTTCCAACCAGCTGATTGCCCACTCGACCTTCGAGTTCTTCCGTACCGGCAGCTTTGATACGGCAGTTCAAAATGCACTGGAACAGGAGGGCCGAAGTGGTGACAGCTACCATGTGGCTCAAGTCCATACCTTCCAGACCATCAACCATGGGGTGGAAGGTAGTTCCGCTGCATTGGATTGCGGATCCTGTCATAGCTCGCTGGGTGGCAGTTCGTTGCGTATGGATCTGAAGAACGATTTGGGTTATGAACTGAAGGCCTCTCTATCCGTAGTCTGCCAGCAGTGTCATGATCCTGAAACATCGGACTTCACAAAGGACCATACGAGACACGTGAGAGATGAAGGCTATGATTGCTCATGGTGCCATAACTTCTCCAGACCGGAGCGAGGTTTGAAAATGCCTTGATCAACCATTTAAGTCCCGGCTGTCTCGAACTTATCAGCCGGGATTATTGGAAATATCAACCCATCTCCGATCCAGGAGATGGGTTTTTTGGTTTTAGCTTGCACAAACATCAACCCATCTTGGGTCCACTTGGCCAACTGGTTTGATGGATCTGCCTGCGGCTTGCTATGCCGGTGTCAGCATGCTCAATCGATTACCAGAGAAACATCCTTAGCCAGATCGGACACCCACTGTTCACTGCTGAGGCGTGTGATGTCCAGCACCGCATCGGGATAGAGTCCGGCAAACAGAATCAACAGGGCCATAACCGAAACAACAAGCAGTTCACGGCGGCGCAGGTCCAGGGCATCGGCAACCACGGGAGAGGTTACCGGACCGAGAAAGGCGCGACGGTAGATGCGCAGAAAATAACCCGCGCCGAGCACCACGCCGAACAGCGCCGCGAGACCGGCGCCCGTATGGGTGGTCAGGGCGCTGACCAGAATCAGGAATTCAGCCGGGAAACCGTTGGTCCCCGGTACGCCCATACTGGCCAGACCGAAGAGAAAGAAAAAGGCGGTCAGCAGCGGCATGGTTTGCACCACGCCACCCAGGCTGGCGACGTCCGAGGAGCCGATCCGGTGATGCAGGAAGCCGATCAGCAGAAAGATACCGCCGGCAATCAGGGTGAAGTTGAGCAGATGAAATACCGCGCCCTGGATACCCTGGATATTGAAGGATGCGATGCCCAACAGCACCAGGCCCACATGGCTGATGCTGGAGTAGGCCAGCATGCGCCGCAGGTTGGTCTGCGCCAGGGCCAGGATGGCGCCGTACAGAATACCAATGACCCCAAGCCCGGCCAGCAGCCAATGAAACTCCTGGGCGGCGTCAGGCGCCATCGGTACGACAAAGCGGATCATGCCATAAGCGCCGAGTTTGAGACCGGTCATCAGTGCTGCAATGGAGGCGGGGCCTTCCATCGCCACCACCGGTAGCCAGGTGTGCAGCGGGAAAACAGGGGTCTTGAAGGCAAAGCCGGCCAACAGTAAGAGGAAGACCAGGGTCTGCATCTCTACCGGTAAAGGATGGCTCAGGAGAATCTGATAGTCGAACACCAGTCCCGCGGGTAATGCGGCGCCGGCAGCCTCGGCTTGATTGAATGCCAGGAGGATAAAACCGAACAGCAGCGGCACGCCACCAGCCAGCATAAACAGCGTGTACTTGACTGCGGCATAGCGCCGGTTGGGGCCTATCCCCCAGAGGCTGATGAGAAAATAGAGCGGTAGCAGGGTCAGCTCCCAGAACAGGAAGAAGAGCATGGTGTCCAGCGCGCAGAAGATGCCCAGGGTGGTGCTCTCCAGCACCAGCAGCAGGGAGAAATAGAGGCGTGGCATGGTCCGTGTACTGTTCCAGGACGCGAGCACCACCCCGATGAACAGCAATATCGTCATAGGCAGAAATAAGACTGAAAAACCGTCGACCCCGACCTGATAGTGAATATTGAGTGATGGTATCCAGTTCAGACTCTCCACCATCTGGAAACCAGCCTGATTCGGCTCAAATCGAAACAGTATGCCGAGTGCCAGCAGCAGATCCACCAGGGCCGTCCCAAGTGCAATCCAGCGCGCCTTTCGGTGGTCGGGGATCAGCCAGATCAGCAGTGCTCCCAGGGGCAGGGAAAGAATCAGCAGGCTGATGAGCGGAAAACCATCAAATGCAGTTTGAGTTGCTTCAATCATCGCGGAGTCCAGAATCTGTCATCATGCCTGTAATCAGCTGTGCGCGCCTGACGCATAGAGTTGGCTCAATCCTTCCAGTGATTTCTCGATCAGATCGAGCCAGGGCTCGGAGTAGAAACCTGCACCCAGAAGAATCAGGATCATCACTCCGGCCACCAGCCGTTCCATACCGGTGGTCGGCTTGACTTTCTTAACCGGCTGGGACTCGTCCTGAGGCGCAAGAAAGGCGCGCTGAAAGGCCCACAACAGGAAACCTGCCGCGACGACGTTACCCAGTGCCGCAGCGATAGTGACCAGTGCGCCAAAGCGTATAATGGCTGCTTCCAAAACCAGATGGGCGGCATCAAAACCGGGGGTGCCAGGCATGCCGACAATCGACAGGCCACCGATGAGAAACGCAATGCCAATCAACGGAATACTGTCAAACAGTCCACCTAAACGGCTGAACAGCACGGTGCGAGTGCGCTGATAAACCATACCGATCATGAAGACCAGGGTGGTGATGGCCAAACCGAAGTCCATGGTGAGCATGATGCTGCCTTGGAAAGCAGCATGATTCAGACTGAACAGGCCGATCACCAGCACACTGGTGTGACTGACCACGGCAAACGCCAACAGACGACGCATATTGACCTGCAGCATGGCCAGAGTGGCTGCGTAGAAGATCCCGGCCACCGCAAAGGCGACAATGAACTGGTGCCACTGAATGACGGCCTCAGGCATCAAGGGCAGGACGAAACGCAGCAGGCCATAGACCCCAACCTTGAGTCCGATGAGAAACACTGGCGCCACCGCCAGGGTCCCGTGTTCCGCTACTTGGGGAAGCCAGCCATGCAGGGGAAAGATAGGAATGCGCACCGCCAGTCCATAAAACAGCAGGAAGAAGACCACGGACTGTATTGCCGGTGCGATAGGCGTACCAACCAGCTTTAACAGATCGAAACTCCAAGCGCCACCGGTGGCGTCGGCATGGTTCCAGGCCAGCATGATCACACCAATCAACAGCAGCAGGACACCTGTGCCGACGAACTGATAATAGCGCGCCTGGGCCGTGTCGCTGTCAGGAGAGGTGGTCCAGCGGACGATCATGTAACCCAGTAGTCCGACCTCCACGGCAGATGCCAGAGTGAACCAGAGTAGGTCCACCGACACGAACATGCTCATCAAGGTGGCCTGCAGGGCGAACACCACGGTCATGAGAGGGCCCCGTGTGAACAGATCACGCACCTGAGCATAGAGGATCACCAGCAGCGTGAGGACGGCGGTGAGCAGGATAAAGAGGACACTGACACCATCAACGGCCGCGTGATAAGTCAACAGCGGCAGCAGTTCGATACGTTCTGCAAACTGCATCGCAGTGATACCGGTGTCGAATTTGTTCAGTAGGGCAATGGCAAGCAGAAGTTCCAGCAATGCCAAGGTGATTCCCGCCGGCAAGAGTATTTTTTGTGGCCGCAGGCTGGCAAACAGCAGCATGGATACCAAAGGCAGCAACTGCAGAGCAGCCAGGATCGGGTAGGCCGATTGGGCAGTCCAGTGTAGTTCGCTGATAACCATTAGATAATCACCGCAAAGGTAGCCATGATGAGCAGCAGCAGATAACGTGGCTGACTCAGCAGTTCTTCCACTTTCTGCAGCCTGGCGCCGACCCGCTGGATGGTATTCACCAGTCCTTCGCCACCGCCCTTTAACACCAGGTGTTCCTCGAACCAATGGAGCAGACTGGCAATGCCCTCCATCAGCTTGCCGGCAACCCCCTGGCCATGACCCACATCACCCTCTGCCAGACGGCTGAAGCCGCGTTTTTGTGATTCCCAATCCGCCAGGGAGGTGACCGCATTGGCGCGCGCCGGCAGGCCGACCAGAGGTACGATGACCCGGTCGTCAAAGGCCTGCAGCTCCTGGGCCAAATCCTTGCTGGATTGGGTCAGCAGCCAGTCGCCCAGGGGGTCGAGCCAGAAGCGGTTGAGTGCGGCGGTATACAGCCAGCGCTGTTGCGCCAGCCAGTTCGGCACTGGCCGCGTGGGGCGGGACATGAGATGCATATGCGACGGCGAGCTGAGAAATTGATAGGCCCGCCAGATGGCATGGATCACCAGATGTATAGTAGCTAGCTCGAACAGCCCCAGCCCACAGGTCAGAAACATCAGGCCAACCTGCGCCATGGTGGAGAACATCAGCGTGCTATTCACATCCGTCTGCACTAGACTCACGAGGTAGCCATACAGGGCTGTCAGCAGACCGATGAAGACCATCAGAGCCATGATTATCGGTGTCTGCTCGAGTAGTGGTTCCAGACGGATCACCAGGTAGACGCCGGCATGCACCATGAGTGATCCATAGAACACCGCACTCGAGGGTGTTGGTCCCTCCAGGGCGCGGGCGATCCAGGGGGCGAATGGCACCTGGGCGGATTTTACCAGGGCGGCAATGAGAAAACCCAGCGCCAGCAGGCCACTGTCGAGGGTGGAGAGGTCGCTGGCGGCAGATAGTAGGGTTGGCCACTCCAGATCACCCACCCAGTAGAGCGCCAGAAAGAGGCCCAGGATGAACCCGGCATCGCCGATACGGTTGGTGACGAAGGCGCGAGTGGCATTGTTGGTAGCGGTGGGACGCTCCAGTGCATAGCCGATGAGCAGGTAGGAACTGACACCCGCCAGCTCCCAGCCGACGAAGACCATGGCTGGGCTGCCGCCTATGACGATCAGCAACATGGCGGACGTAAACAGACAGAGGATCATGAAAAAGCGTTGGAAGCCGCTCTCCCGATGCATATAGTTGACCGAAAAACGCAGGGTGATCAGTGCAATGACACTCACCAGTGTCATCATCACCAGTCCCAGGATGTCCAGGGTGAAGCTGATGTGGATGCTGTATGCTCCGCTGCTGAGCCATTGGGCGAGGTGGATCTGACCGGGTGCTGTGCCATTTAGCAGCGCCATGGCATCGATCAGCAGTACCAGCAGCAGTGAGAGGCTACCGGCGCCAAGCGCTACTCTTGCAGTGAAGCGTTCCCCGTGTTCTCCCCGATTGTTGGTAAACAGATAGGTGAGTGCAATCCCGGCAGCGGCCAGGATTGGCAGCAGTGGAATCAGCCAGGCATGCTGGGCGATATCAGGCATGACTGGTGACCTCCGGTTGTTGCAGCAGGACCGGTGTCAACGGGTCCATGTGGCCGGCATACCAGTCGACCGAGTGCTTGACTATGGGTAACAGGGAGACCTGTCCGGTCCAGCGCACCCAACCCTTGTCGGGATAGAAGACATCGATGCGCTCGCTGTCCGGGTCCTTGGCGCTGAGCAGCAGCCAGCCTTTACCCACCAGCTCCTGGAGCGGCGGCTGGCGCATGTAGATCTCGGTCAGCAGGTCGATCTTCGCCTCCACGAGCACCTGCAGACGCATGGCCTCGTGGATCTCGATCATCTGCCGGGGCAGGCCGGTGCGCAGATCGGAACTGGCGCCCTCCATCACCCCGAACAAGCCGGTAATGTTGTGCAGAACCTTGGTGCCGCAGCCATACTCCTCGTTGTTGACGGTGGAGAAGTAGTACTCCAGGCTGATCCCGGCGCCCACCGGGCCGTTGGCCAGCAGCAATCGCTCGATGATTGCGCCGCTTGGGTCCTTGGTGGGATCGTATGAGATCAAAAAAGCCCGGCGGTCGAAAAAGGCGCCCTGGGTGATGGAGCGGCGGCCGATGACGGCACAGGCGTTGGTGGCGTGGCCCAGTTCCGGTCTTGCCTGGCTGAAATCCCAGGAACGTCCCTGGATATGGGTCAAGGCCTGATTCTGATCGGGATGTTTGGGTGCGGAGAAAAATTTCCGGCAACGCTCGTGGGCTGAGAGGTGGCAGGCCTGGTCAATATTTGAGCGGATGTCCGACAGTTCCTGCCGGTGGGTCGCGGGGATCCGATCAAGATCGAGCCAGTCGATCTGTTCATTACAGGTGTTGTGAAACGCCCCCACAAACCAGCAGTCACCCGGGATATCGATCGCTCTTTTACGCAGCTCTTCGCGTACTTCGGGGCGGTTGCCAATGGCAGCGAGTATGCGGGCATTGGGGCCTGAGTGGCGGCCGCTGCAGGCGCCGCAATCGTAGGCGGCGCGATGTGGGTTGTTTTCGCTGCTGGAGCCGTGCCCCATAATGATCGGCAGGCGGGAGAAGCCATCCACCAGGCCGATATTCTGCAGGAAGGTTTCAATCCGGTCGGTCTGTTCCTCCAGGGAAAAGCCCAGACGATTGTGTTCAATGGTCCCCTCAGGGGCATCCGGCGCAGCAGTCAGGCTGATGTCCGTGGGCACCTGCATTTCATAACGTTCACGCAGCCGGTTCGACAGGTTGCTCAGGCCGAGGGGGGTCAGCGCTTTGGCAATCAATACGGCCAATGAGGCCGGCGCCGCCAGGAGCATAATGGCGGTGGAGGCGAGCAGATTACGACGGGTCTCCTGATGAATCAGGTTTTTGAGCCAGAGCCTCCGCTTATGCCTTTGTCCATGCTCATGGGCCAGCGCCTCGTTGGCCGGCTTGGGTGTCTCCTTGATCTCATGAGAAGGCACCATGACCACGGGGCAGAGTCCAGTAATCTCCTGATCATCCAGACCACGCCAGTTGTGGGGTACGTTGTAATGGGCGGCAGCGCCGAAGGTCTCTATTTGCGGGTTGATTGCCTCCAGGTGGCGGCGGATGGCCTCTTCTCTGTCATCCATGCACCAGACGATCTGTGCAGCGGGACGTTGTTCACGCTGTTTCCACTGTCCCCGTCCCTCATTATTTACAATGGCATTGAAAATCTGCTCGCGGTAGTGGTGTTCATAGGCCTGGAGCCAGAGAAAAGCCGCTTTGTCAGGTGTCAGCTGATCCAGGCAGTTGAACAGAGATTCAACCTGCGTCGAGCTGAGGCAGCGGATCTCCTCGCCACTCAGGCCGAGATGCTGACTGAGACGAAACAGCTTCCAGCCGTGACTGTAGACACTGTGGCCTTCAGGAAGATCTGCTGAAGGGCTGTGGCGCCAGGTCCAGATCATGTCCGCCAGCCGTTCCCAATGCTGATAGTTATCCGCCAGAGCGACGGTCTGGTTCACCAGACGCTGGGCCTGGCTGGCCAGATACTCCGGCAGGTGCTGGTTGTTGAGGTAGTCGCGCACCATGAATTCGGAGCGGTGGCGGCGAAAGTGCCAGCGCAGCATATCCAGGCTGGGTGCGACCTGCCACTGTTGACGGCAGAGTTGCTGGGCAAACAGCCGATCCAACACAAGACGCACCGCCAGGTAGTCGACCATGTCCACCGGAATGTTTTCGAATCCTTTGTAGCCGGGATGGCTGTGGTGCCAGTAGAACATGCCTGACCAGCCTGGCAGTTCGAGGGCAAGCCGTTCCAGGTATTGCTCCCAGCGGTCTTCGGGTAATTGCAGGCGTTGCAGTTCGGAGATCACCGTCTCCATCGGATCCTCATCCAGAATGGTGATCTCTTCCAGCCATTCGGGGAGATCGGCAAACAGCCCGGTCAGATCGAGGGCGGCGCTCTGACGCCAGCTGGTATAGAAGCCCAATGGCCTGTCCTTGGCGTGCCATGCGGCCATACCCTGGTCCAGGTGGTTGGCCAGATGGCGTATGATCAGCGGACGGATGTCCTCCAGCAAATCCTTGCCGGTCAGTCGCAGCAGCAGTCCGCGCAGGGTGAGTTCCGGGCCGACCCGTTGCAGGAGTTGATCAAGCGCCTTAGCGACCTGTTTGCGGATCACTACATGGGCTCCGGCCGCGGGTTCATCCCCTGCACCGAACTGGCTCAGGATCTGCTCAACCTGTTCAGGGGAGAGGTCCATCAGCTCTTCCGGGTGCAGCATGTTGAATTCGAGGCCCAGTGCCTGCAGACAAGCCGACCAGAGATCGGCAATTGCCTCTGACTCGTTATTCAATCCCTGGCGTGCGGCGGATTCCATCAGCCGCCGGCGGCTGGCGCTGTCCACGTCGGACTGGAAGCGCGTGAGTACCTGCATCTCTTCGATCTGCCAGTTGAGCTGACAACCGGTCAGTTTCTTGATGGGATGGAGCAGGGCGGCGATAAGCACATCACGCCGGGAGAGTGTGCCTGCTATCCCTGCATGGATCACCGCATCGGGTTCGAACCCCGTGGTGTCGTGCATGGCCTGTTCGAGGTCTTCACGGACAATACGGCCTTGCTTATAGAACTCCCGGAAGCGTTCCAGCGGCAGAAAACCACGCGCACCGGTGATCCGCTCCGCTTCCGCAAGGGCCTGGGTGAACTCCAGGTGCTGGAAACCATGCAGGGTGTTGTGGTGGACAAAGTCCTTGATTGGCGCCTGACCGGGCAGTACATGTTCGAAGTGAGCCAGGGCGTGGCGCAGACGCTCGCGCATGTCTGTCTCTTGAGTGGCGGCTGGCTGCTCTTGCATCTGGCGTCCCCTCTAAAGATGACCTGCGAAGGTCTGACTCAAAAGAGCCACTGAGGAGGAGAAAATATCCAGCACCGGGGCAGGGTAGATGCCGAGCAGAATGATGCCGGCAGTGAGGCTGCCGGCGGCCAGCATCTCCATCGGCCGCAGATCCTCGATCTCCTTCATATGGCTGCGTACGGGACCGGTAAACAGTTGGCCGACCGTGCGGATGGCGTAGGCGGCGCTGATGACGCCGACACTCAGCAACACCACCAGCCAGCTCCAATGCTGAAAACCGCCGATCAAGGCATATGGTTCGGCGATGATTCCCACGGTGCTCGGCAGTCCGACTGCGGTGACGAAGTCCAGGGTGGTGAAGAAAGCGAAGCGGGGGTGATCTTCACCAATGAACTGTAGTCATTGATATTGCTGGTGTGAAGGTATCACCTGCGACCAGTCCATGAGCCACCATCTGCATCAAGGCATCAGTCAAACCAGTAAGATTCAAGGTGGCGATACCCGATAAAACTATGCCCATATGGCTGACCAAGGAATATGTGATTGTCGTTTTCAGGTCCTACTGGCGCTAGGCCAGCAGGCCACCGTATATCAGACTGATCAGGGCCAGAGTCACCAGCATCCCCTGCAGGGAGATAACGGCTTCGAGCAGCATCTGCGCGGTGCGTATCGGCCCATAAGAAGCTATCATTAGCAGGATGCCGGAAAACGCTCCGAATCATGTGCGGCTATTTGCCGTCGCATGTATCTGAATGTTAGGCACATTTCCAAGCAACTGTAAATCTTAAATCCCCAATAACACGAATTTCAGATTTTATCTTACAGCTGGTGTTTCTAACTCTATTAACTCGATATTTGAGAGTTTTGGTTATTCCGGCATTTGTGATGAATGGTGTTCTACAATCATCCAGCGCTCCCCATTCCACCGGTATACGAAGGTAAATCGCGCCTGCACGCCGGCACCATCGTTAAAAGTAAAGGTATAGACGCCGGAGTTGATGGCAAGTTGGCCAAAGGTGCGTACGTTTGCCTCATCAATTTTACCCACCGGCCCTTTGGCAAGAAAATGAACAAAATAGTCCTCAATTTCTTCGTGGTTGTGGCGAACCTTATTGGACACGGTCGGGAGCAGAATGCCGTTGCTTTCATAGAGGGCAGCGACTTTCTTGGGATCCCCGGTCTGGAGGGCGCTATTCCACTTATCGAAGAGTGCTGTAATTTCATTTTCGATCATGTTTGATCTCCTAATTCAAATGATGGTTGTGTAGAATTTTGCCTAACAGGATACTGATCGGACTGGGTGCCTTCTCATGGGCCAGGGGCAGCCAGCCATGGATCGGGAAGATTGGCATCTTGACCCCGAAACCGATCAGCAAACCGAGGAAGATCAGCAACTGTTTATGCTCGGAGAGGGATTTTGCCCCAGCGCTCATCTGATCCATGGCGAAGGAGTGCCCGGGCACCGCATCGAACAGCACCAGCAGACTGAGCAGCATGAAAACCGAGCCGCCCATGGTGTAAAGCACGAAATTGAGGGCGGCGCCCTGACGGTTTTTACCGCCCCAGCGGTCGATGAGAAAGAACAGGGGAATCAGCGTGAGTTCCCAGAAGACATAGAAAAGGGACCAGTCCTGGGCCATGAAGACGCCGAGCATGGCCGACTCCAGCAGCAAGACCAGCATGTAGTAGCCCTTCACCTGTCTCTTGATGCTGGCGGAGGCGAGCAGGGAGACTAAGCTGAGCAGGGTGGCGAGCAACACCATTGCCAGCGAGATGCCATCTATGCCCACTGCGTAAGAGGTGCCGAGCCTGGTGTTCCAGGGCACGACTTCCATCAACTGTAATGCGGGATTGGCGGTATCGAAAGGTATCAACAGGTGCCAGGAGAGCAGCATGGCCAGTGCAGAGCCAAGCAATGCGACGGCGCGAATCAGGCGTACATTCTGTCCTGGCAGCAGGGCCAGGATGGCGGCTGTAACAACCGGTGTGATCAACAGTTGAGTCAGTAACCCCATGCTAAACCAGCTCTCAAGGTATGCGAAAAACCACTGCCACTCAGAAACTGTTCATACCCAACCGCCGAGTGGACCGAGACCGTGGATTCAGCTTTTGATTCACGTGCGAGTAGATCAACTCTATCGGACTGAGTTGGCTGGAGATGGCCTCGATTCAAGACGGCGAACAGTACCATGCTGGGCTGAAAATGTCATCGATAATCACTAATATGGTAATAAACCGTTAAGTTTAGATCGGTTACAATAGGACGCACAGTTGAGTATTCCTTAAATGATTTGCCTGGATGTAATTAAACTGTAATATGCTTACCCAGAATAAATTTATATAAATAAAGTGCGCTTCATTTCAACGAAAAACCTGAGCAGATTTTGGATAGGTGGATGCTGCATTGAGATAGAGTAGAAAGCGGAGTGAGATGATAAATGGTTTTATCCAATCCGGAGATATCAAAATCCAAAGCATTTAACAAATCCCGGCTGGTTCCGAGAATTTCAGATAGATGATTAACAACTGTCAGCTAAAAGAACACATTCTCATCGTCGATGATGATCCTGCTGTAGGGATTCTCGCGGAAGCGGCACTGGCGGATGAAACCAACCAGATTTCGATAGCGAGTGATGGTGAAGCGGCATTACGGATTCTTGAATCCACACCTCCAAGCCTTTTATTGCTTGATGTCGTGATGCCGGTCAAAGACGGTTTTGAAGTCTGTCAGGAACTGCTGGATGATTCAAACCAGCACCAATTCCCTATCATCATGATCACCGGACTCGATGACGAGCAATCCATCGAACGGGCCTATCAGCTCGGTGTAACCGGATTTATCACCAAGCCCATAAACTGGTTGGTGCTCAAGCACCAGATACAGTTTGTGCTGCGCGCCTGGCACGACCGTCAAGCCTTATCCGAGAGTAAGGAACGGTATAGTCTGGCTGCGAGAGGTGCGAACGATGGATTGTGGGACTGGAATATCAAACAGGGATATGTCTATTTTTCGCCCCGTTGGTTAGAGATGCTCGGATACCAGGAGACTGAGCTCAACGGAAATCTCAGCAACTGGATCAAGCTGATTCACCCGGAAGACAGGGAGTTGTTCAAAACTGAACTTGACTCCCATGTCGCTGGACATTCTGAAAAATTCGAACTCGAATATCGCATTCAAAATCATCAGGGAAGATATCGCTGGATGCTGTGCCGTGGGTTGGCTATCCACGATCAGCAGAATACGGCATACCGCATGGCCGGCTCCCAGACGGATATTTCAGAACAGAAATCTGCCGAGTTCCAGCTTATGCATGATGCACTGCACGATATCCTGACCGGACTGCCCAATCGCTCCCTTCTGATGGAGAGGATTTCGTACAACATCAATCTGTTGCAGAGAAACAAAACGTCATATTTCGCCCTGGCTTTCCTCGATCTCGACCGATTCAAGACCATCAATGACAGCCTTGGGCATCACGTAGGGGATCTGTTGTTGCAGGAAGTGGGTAAGCGGATCAGGGATCTGTTGCGCGATACCGACCTTCTTGCCCGGATCGGTGGTGATGAATTCGTGATCCTGTTTTCTGAATTTCACGATCTGCAATCCCTCATCTCCATCGTGGAACGTGTCCGCCGCAAAATCGCTCTACCCTTTACGATTCAAAAGGATGTCTTACGTATCAGCGCCAGTATCGGAATTTCGGTCAGTGAGGGTCAGTACAGCCAACCGGAAGATATTTTACGCGATGCGGATATCGCCATGTACCGGGCGAAAGAGTCAGGTAAAAACAGATTTGAGATATTCAATCCCGGTATGCATCAACGCGCCAGTCGGGTGCTGAGTATAGAGTCTGCGCTGCATGATGCATTGGAGAAAAATGAACTCAGAATACATTATCAGCCTATCTATAAGCTGAAAAAACAGAAGCTGGTTGGCTTTGAGGCGCTGTTACGCTGGCAGCATCCGAAACAGGGATTATTGATGCCCCAGGATTTTCTGGAGATTGCAGAGGATTCCGGGTTGATTGTCCCACTGGGCCGTTGGGCAATTACCCAGGCAGTTGAGCAGATACGTAAGTGGCGCAGCTCGATACCTCAACTCAAGCATGCCTATGTCAGTATCAATCTCTCCAGTAAGGAATTTTCTCAGAATGATCTATTTGAATACATTGACAATCTTTTAAAAAAATCCGAACTACCGGCAGGTTCATTGAAGCTGGAAATCACGGAAACCGTGTTAATTGATAACTTCGAGCGGGCCCTGACAGTGATGACCGCTTTGCGGGATAGGGGAATAGATCTCTCGATAGATGATTTCGGTACCGGTTTTTCGTCCTTGAGCTACCTGCATAATTTTCCCTTCGACACCCTTAAAATAGACCAGGCATTTGTACGGAAACTGGATAAGAACTCAAACAGCTTGTCCATTGTGAAGGCCATCATAACCCTGGCGCATAATCTGGGGCTGTCAGTCGTCGCCGAGGGTGGTGAAACCACCAAGGAGATCGAATGCCTGAGAAGGTTGGGTTGTGAATACGGTCAAGGCTTTAAATTTGCGCTGCCACAGTCAGCTGAGGAAGTGGTTCTTGCCCTTTGAAATGGTCTGACTATCCGCCAAAGAAAGGCTCAAAAACGCGCCAAAGCTCCTCCAGTTTCACTCAGCATGCGCTCCACTGTATCGACAATGGCCTGGGTTTGCGGATCAACCTCGATGTTTACCCGATCACCCAACTGACGGCCTCCAATATTCGTTCTCTGCAGGGTTTCCGGGATTAGGTTGACTTCGAATTTGTCGGCTTCAACCGCTCCGATGGTCAGACTGATGCCATCGATGCCGATATAGCCTTTAGTGAAGATGTATTTTTTCAGGCCTTCAGGCAGTTTGAAGCGAATCTTTCGGTTATTTTCGGTCTGAATGACTTGCACCACTGCTGCGGTACAGAGAATGTGGCCGGACATCTGGTGTCCGCCGATCTCATCACCAAAGCGGGCCGCCCGCTCGAAGTTTATCCTGTCTCCCACCATCAGTTCACCCAGATTGGTTACACGTAAGGTCTCCTGCATCAGGTCAAAAGAGACCAGATCTCCCGCAAGCTGGGTAACAGTCAGGCAGCAACCATTGTGGGCAACCGAAGCGCCGTGCTCAAGGCCCTGGCAGTAGGCCTCAGGCAGTCGGACTGTATGGGTGCGAAAATTCTCTTTTTCCTGGATATCCACTACTTCGGCGGTACCCTGCACAATGCCGGTGAACATTTTTTCAGCTCGCAACTAAAGGATTAGGTGTCATGAAATGGATCAGTGATTATGCCAATAGATAGACTCTGGCCAAATCTAACTGGTTGAAAAAGTACCTGATCACTATATCCTGAGATGCCGCAGAAGAGAATAACTTCACAAGAAAACTTGTGGCCTGCCTATTTGGAGAGGGTTCTTAAGATTATTCAACGACTTGATGTCATTATGAATGATCTGGGTAATATCTATCAGGAAAACTATAATGAGTGATAATCAGAAACGGGCCTTGTTAATCATTGCTCATGGCAGCCGTCGCAGCGCTTCTAACGAAGAGATCAGGCATCTGGCAGAGCGACTCGATGGCAATCCAGGGAACGACTTTGATATGGTGGAAGCTGCCTACCTGGAGTTGGCCGAGCCCTCGATACCGGATGGGATTGAGAGCTGCATTCAAAGGGGGGCTACAGAGGTCATTGTTTTTCCATACTTTCTATCTGCAGGCAGGCATGTTGCTGAAGACATTCCCGGTGCAGTGGAGATAAAACAACAGCAACACGCTTCCATAAGAATTACTATTGCCAGCTATTTGGGAGCTGCGGAAGGTATGCCTGGTATGATTTTTGAACATCTGAGCGCCACTAAGTAGTATCACAGGTCATAGAATGGATAAATACTAGGGAAACCCCTGCTTCAGTAGTAGCTGCAGAAATGGTTGAATCACCATTGGTATTAGTGCCTACTTGTTCATCTTACAGATCTAATGATCTGTTAGTCCCACCTGGAGTACCTTTCTTTTTATAGAGAAGTACCTTTGTAAATAAGCTAACGATTGAATAGAAGTAAACTGGACAACCCGTCAGAAATTTTCATCTATGAAAGGGCCATTCATGCCCATAATTTTACTTGGAGAGATTGAGAGGAATTTTCATGCCCCTTATGCGTTTTTTTAAGCCAAAATGGCAACACCCCAATCCGGAAGTACGTCGTCAGGCGGTGGAAGCTCTGGCGCCAGACAATGCAGAGGTATTGACGCAAGTCGCGCTGCAGGACGAGATTGCCGATGTTCGCAAAGTGGCATTGAGTCGAATCCATGACCTTAAATTTCTTCGCAAGGCAGTGGATGATGAACGTGATCAGGAAGTTCGTGAGTTTGCCATAAAACACTTGTCTGAATGTCTCGCGGGGGTGAATCAAGAGCCTCAGCCAATGGATCTTCGGTTGGATATCCTGACTCGCCATCCGGAACCTGAGCTTTTGGCATTTGTTGCAATGAATGGCGCTGAGCCTGAACTACGTAAATCGGCCCAAGAGTTGGTCAAGCAGCAGAAGGTGCTTGGGGAAGTTGCCGTGAAAGACCCCGTATTTGCCAACCGGCTGGCGGCGCTGGAAAGAATCAACGACTCCGATGTGCTGGAAAAGATCTTTCGCGAGACGCGAAAGCATGACAAACAGATCCACCGGCTTTCACGGGCAAAACTCGATGCGCTGCTAGAGGCGCGGGAGAAAACCGCGAGAAACCACAGTGAATGTGAAGAGGTCTGCAACCGATTGGAACAAATGGGCCAGGGATCGAATTGGGAGAATGAGCTGGTTGAATTTGATGGATTGGACGAACGTTGGAAGAGGTTGTCTGGTGAAGCCGAAGACAGCTTTCAGGCCCGTTATGCAGCAGCGCGAGATGCATTCTTAAAGGTTTCTGCATCATTTCGTGAAGCGCGGGCCGCGAAGGAACAAGAGTGGGCAGCTGCGAGGAGCGCAAAACAGTTGATTCTGGCAGAGTTGACGAAGCGCTGCGCCGAACTGAATGACCTTCAAAGTCTGAATGAGGAAGCCGAGTCACAGAATACATCCGAGTTGGAGAGCTGGCAGACAGCATGGAATCTAGTGCCGGGTCTGTCCGATCCTCAGGTCAAGCTATTGGATGAAACCTATGCGCAGAATCTTCATGCAATGCGCAAACAACTCGATCTTTTAAGGCATTGCCGTGAAACAGAGGCTGCACTCAACATTCTGATCGATGAAGCGCAAAATTTGCTGGATTCGAAAAAGCCAATCACGGAAAACCAGGTCAAGTCACTGGATAGGCGTTGGGAGGCAAAACAAGGCGCCTCTGACACAAGTGCATTGGCTTCTGAGATTGAAAGGTACGAAGGCCTGCACAAGCAATTACGCACACGTCTTATACACCAGGTCGAAAAGCGTAATAAAGAGTTCGAGAAACTCCCTGACATGCTGAACAAACTGGAATCCCTGGTGAATGACAAGGTGTTGAAGGAAGCGGTTCCCATGCATGACCGACTCCAGAGCAGCCTCAATCAACTACATGCCATGGGTATGCCGCAAGACAAACTGGCGCCATTTGTCAAGCGGCTGCATCGGGTGACGCCCCAAGTTAGAGAGCTGCAGAGCTGGCGCACCTGGGGAGCGGACGAGGCCCGGGAGCGTTTTTGTGAGGAGATGGAGGCTTTGATCAGCAGTGAAGATAAACCTGCTGAGCTGGCTGCCCGGATACGTCATCTGCGTGGTGAATGGAATAATCTGCGCTCTGATGGGGGCGCTACCGGTAAGACCTTGCGCAAGCGTTTCGACAAGGCGGCTAATGAGGCTTATAAACCCTGCGAGACCTTTTTCAAGCAACAGTCCGAGCAGCGCAATAACAATCTTGAGAAGAAGCATGAACTGCTGAATCAGCTCGAATCTTATCTCGATACGGTGGAATGGTCGCACATGGACTGGAAAGCGGCAGTCAAGTTCCACAGACAGTTGAGCAATGATTGGCGCCGTGCGGGACCGGTGGACAGGCGCGAGGCTAAAGAGATCGATGGTCGTTATCAGAAGGCCATGGGTGTCATCAATGAACATCTCGAGCAGGAACATAAACGGAATCTGCTGCAACGCTGGGGTCTGATAGATCAAGTGCGTGCACTCATGAATCTGGAAGACATCAACAAGGCGATTGATGAGTGTAAACAGCTGCAGACACAATGGCAGACTACCGTAGCGGGTAAACGGAAACTTGAAAATGAGATCTGGCAGGAGTTCCGTGAGGCCTGCGATGCGGTCTTTGCGCGTCGCAAGCAGCAGCAGGATGAGCGTCATGCAGAGGAACAGCAACACAAGGCCCAGAAACAAGAGATCTGCACGAGCATCGAACAGCTGTCGGAAGCCAGACATGATGAGTTGGACAGCGCCGAACGTAAGCTCCATAAACTGCTGGATGCATGGAAAGAGGGAGGAGTGGTGGCAAAACGGGACAGTGCTGCTCTTGAGCAGCGCTTTGAAAAGGCCCAAATAAAATTCCGTCAACACAAAGATGCCTTGGTTGCAGCAGAGGAGAATGCACAGCTGAATCTGCTGCGGGATAAAGCCGATCTCTGCGGGAAACTTGAACAACTGCTTGATGATCCTGAATCAGCTACCGAGCTGGAAACGATTGAGCAAAGCTGGAACAACCTTTCTCAGTTGTCTGAAAACTCGACGAATGCGTTGATGCAAAAGCGTTATGCACAGGTCATCGATGCATTGAAAGATGGTGCGGGCGAGAAGCGAACACAGCTTTTGGATGAGCTGAAAGCAAACCTGGAATCCCGCAAAGAGTTGTGCCTGCGTATGGAGATCCTGTCTGGGGTGCAATCACCCCCCGAACTACAGCAGGCGCGCATGGAATTCCAGGCCAACCGCCTGGCAGAAGCAATGGGGCAGGGTGAAGAGGACCCGGTTGGAAAAATAGCCGAACTTGAGCTCAGTTTTTGCCTCACGGGTAGTGCGCCAACCAGCGAGGAAGCTGGGCTTCAGCAACGTTTTGAAAAGGCCCATCAAGCAGCTGACGCAAAAAATACAGAGTAGGCAACGCTGGGTAGAAGGCTAAATTGTAGTGGTTCAGAAGTGATTCTATAACCAACTCAGACGCACTAGACGCCATCGAATTATGTCGGCCACTTCTGAAATATCCGGCATCGTGTGGATTTTTCTGGCTGTCGGGGGCATTGTGCCCGTCATCATTCCGATGTTCGTCTAGACAAAATTCGGGATGGTGCAAATTGCGATCAATGGTGTCATGGCGTTTATTGTTTCATTCAGCCTCTGGATCGTCGCATCTTTACAATATCCATATTCTGGGGATGTCAGCGTATCCGCTGCTCCATTTCAGGCCGTGATTGACTCATTTCAGCGGCGTCAACAAAGCGATCATCAGTGCAAGGTTGAATCACTTAGCATTGCCCCCAAGACTTGCGGTCGGTAGCAGCAGAGCTTGCACCTGTCTGGCGCCCATCCAGAAACTCCCCCTCTTACCGGGAGGGGACTGGGGGGAAGTATATTTTGTGTGGTATTTTCTGCCAAGCGCCTGGGATGACCGATAGGCTTTAGCTCTATAAAAAACACTCAAGTAAATTTGAATTGAAATAGTGGAGCGATCATTAAAGTTACTTGTATTTAAAAAAATATGGCGTATATTTTCTTAGCAAGTATTATAAAAATAATGTCAGTTCATCCCATATTTTCTGTTTTGAGAAGGGATGCTGATACATAAGAATTGGTTTATAAACCAATAGAGATCATAACCATATTA
The DNA here is from genome assembly GCA_039714735.1 of Pseudomonadota bacterium. Taxonomy (GTDB): domain Bacteria; phylum Pseudomonadota; class Gammaproteobacteria; order Chromatiales; family Chromatiaceae; genus JASJBU01. The sequence continues at coordinate 1,827 of JBDLIT010000069.1, read as the reverse complement.
ATCAGTATAAATTGATTTTCACCACAATGAATCAATGACTGTGATGTGATGAATAAGATCTCAAGCTATCACGGCGATTACAAACATAACACTAACGAGATTCAACAAGGATGGAGTAGCAAGTGATAGATACTGCAATTAATCATATCGCATCTGAGTTGAATCAATATCTCAAACGGACCTTTGATCAAAATGAAGATTTGGTAGTGGTCTCCAACATTCTGGAGCAAGACGGTACTGTCGCAACCCACGTCAATAATAAGATCGTCATCTCTCTAGTCAACATAGAAAAAGACAGCGTACCTTTTCGCCAGCAAAGCATTGCAAGTGTTGGGGGAGGTCGAGCTGTAATCAATGCGCAGCCGGTATTTTTCAATCTCTATCTTATGTTTGCCAGTTGTTTTTCAGCGAGCAATTACAACGAAGGCTTAAAATTTATATCTAATACTATCGGGTTCTTCCAGGAGCAACCTGTCTTGGATCGAAAAAGTACACCTGCACTCGACAAAAATATTGAGAAGTTGATAGTGGAAATCGAAAATCTAAATATGCAAGATTTGAGTAACCTGTGGGGTGTGCTGAGCGGAAAATATCTTCCATCCGTCATGTACAAGGTAAAAATGGTAACTTATGATTCAAATGCTATTATTAAGCAGACACCAATATTGTCGCAGACAAAACAATCAGTGAATCACTGAGTATCAGAAGTCAGTCATGGGATCTTACCGCGCACTATTCGAACTTACTGTCGATCATAGTTATTTTGCCAACGGTAAATGTTCTTGTCTCGATTACATACCGAACGACAGTACAGCAAGGATGATTAAAAATGCAGGTCTTCTGATTAAAAAAACCAACAGTGGTCTGCTCGTGCTGTACGATCTGAATAAGTTGGAGGCTCTGCGACTCTATCTGGACGATGATGAGGATGGATTTGAATTCATCTTTAAGTTATTCGCCAAGGATCCTGATTTCAAGGCTTATACTGAACCGTTTTCTGAGGCAGGTAGTGAGGTGCTCTATTTCGACAGTCAATCATCATCTGTTTCAACAGATGGGAAGATTAGATTGCATGCTTCAAAGCAGATAACCAGAAAATATCTATCACGGTTAGACTCCGTAGATCTTAAAGATGTACTGAGTCAAAAAGAGAGACTGCTACCACCCGTATCTGTGATTAAGCTCAGGGCCTTAGATTTCTCAAAATTATTTAATGAGCAATCTGAATCGCGAACACTTAATTATTATCTTAAATTCAAGGCCCGACACACATACTGGAAGTATTATTTACACAGCAAAAAAGCTGATAAAAGTATCTATATCAACGATCCAGAAAACAGAGTGAGTTTCTTGCCGGCAGATACTGTTGAGTTGTCTGATGGAAGAACAGTATTAAGTTATCGATCAAAAAAACTTATCCCTTTAAACGAACATTATAATTACAGATTTCAGCTAAAACAGCCTAAGAATGGGGGTGAGCAGGTATTGTTCAAGCAACTGCCGTTTCCCAGATTAGGTCAGTTTGGAAAAGAGGTGATTGCAAATCGATCAAGAGTAGTCTCGGAAATCTACATTAACTGTTAACCAAAAAAGGAGATGATATGGGACAGATGAAAACGCCAGGCGTTTATATCGTTGAGAAAAACGCTTTTCCAAATTCTGTCGTCGAGGTGGCAACCGCAGTTCCTGCGTTCATTGGATATACGCAGAAGGCTGACAATAAGGGTAAATCTTTATTGAATAAGCCCTGGCGGATTACCTCCATGTCTGAATTTCATAATTATTTCGGTTTTTCACCGTTGCCACTTTTCAGTATTGATGAATTGC
>JBDLIT010000068.1:0-21063 GCA_039714735.1 Pseudomonadota bacterium | reverse complement strand
TGCGGTATTTGTGGTAATCGCCCTGCTGTGTGGTTTCGGCGGTGGTAACTTCTCCTCGAGTATGGCCAATATCAGTTACTTCTTCCCTAAGAAGATGCAAGGAACAGCCCTGGGTCTGAATGCCGGTATCGGTAATCTGGGCGTGGCCCTGGCGCAGGGTGTGACGCCGGTTGTCATCTATGGCGGCGCGCTCTACTTTTATGGCGGTCAGTCCCAGACCCTGGTGGAAAATGGTGCTGAGACACTGGTCTGGCTACAGAACGCCAGCTACATCTGGGTACCCTTCATCCTCTTATCCACCCTCGGTGTCTGGTTCGGGATGAACAACATCCGCCACGTCCAGGCCTCTTTTGCTGAAGAAGCGACCGTTTTTCACCGCAAGCATGCCTGGTTGGGAAGCTGGCTCTATGCGGGAACTTTCGGCTCCTTTATCGGCTTCGCGGTCGGATTTCCCATGTTGCTGGCCACCCAGTTCCCAGATTCCGATATGTTCAGGTATGCCTTTGTCGGACCGCTGCTGGGGGCTCTGATCCGACCGCTCGGTGGTTGGTTGGCTGACCGCATAGGCGGCGCCAGCCTCACTTTCTGGAATTTTGCCGTGATGGCTGCAGCCATGTTTGGCGTATTGCTATTCCTGCCCGGCGATGCCTATGCCGGAAACCTGGGCGGCTTCTATGCACTGTTTCTGATCCTGTTCCTGACCGCGGGTATAGGTAACGGCTCGGTGTTCCGCATGATTCCGACTATTTTTCATACCATCCACAAGCGCTGGTCCGAGGGTATGGATGAAGCCGGAAAGGCGCAGGCCAAACACCAGGCCGAAACCGAAACGGCCGTGGCGCTTGGATTCAGCGCCTCAATAGCCGCTTTTGGGGGCTTTTTTATTCCAATCGCGCTGGCAATTTCGGTAGATCTTTTCGGCAAACCAAACTTTGCCATGATGGTATTTGGAGTGTTCCACCTGAGTTGTCTGCTAGCTACCTGGGCTTGGTATTACCGCAAAGGCGCGGAGGTGCCCTGTTGACCTGCATGCAATTACTTTCGAGACGATTAATATCTCAAGTTTCGGAGTTCAAACGGGGCACGGAGAGGGGGTAGCATTTTGAGACACGCTGTAAATACATCCTTGTACGCTCGGCTGCGGCCCTCCATGGCCGCAGACGGTCTCAATACGCTATCCCCCTCTCCGCCTAGATATCGTATTGGAGTGTTTGAACTCCGAAACTTGAGTTAATATCAGAACGTAATAACGTACGAAGGGTACGAAAAAACAATATTCGAAATCGTGTGCTTCGTGCCCTTTGTTGGTATCCCACGAAAGGGTGGTGGGGTTAGGCTGGCGAAACCCTCGGCGGCATGGATGCTGTCGTGGAGCGTACACGGACGTATTTACAGCGTGTTTCGGCAGCCTATCCCCACCGCCGAGGCCCAGCTGAGACAGAGGACTAATCACCAAGATTATTGAAAAGTACTGGTTTATCTCAGACCAAATGGGAAAAGGAGTTGAATGGAGGTAAGTATGATGATGTAGTGAATCGTTGTGCACTGAGGTGGTGCGGATTCATTCAATTAATTATCCAGCGGTATTTGGTCCATGCTTAGACGAATCATAAGCCTCAAACGGGTTATGAGTGAAAAGGAGTTCATTATATCGATCATGGGGGCCTTTATCGGTACCTTGATCGCATCCTTCTTCAGCAACACCATCCTGCAGGCGGAGGATATGCCGCTTATCCTGGCATCCACCGGGGCCTCAGCTATACTTATTTTTTCGCTTCCATTCAGCCCGGTTTCTCAACCCTGGAATCTGGTGGGTGGTCATCTGGTCTCTGCGTTCGTTGGCGTCTCCTGTTATCTTTTTGTGCCGAATGAACTCGTCGCATCATCTCTCTCCATTCCCTTTGCAATGCTGTTGATGCACTACCTGCGATGCATGCATCCACCGGGTGGCGCAACCGCCATCACCGCAGTAGTCGGTGGCGCAAATGTGCATGCCCTGGGGTATGCATTTATTATTGTCCCGGTCTTTATCAACGCCATCATCCTGCTCTCCATCGCCATGGCGATAGCAACCTTTCGTGAAGAGAATCCTTTTGAAGTCCACAAGAAGGGCGAGGAGGAGATAGAGATTCTGGAGGACTAGAAATCTTTGAGTAACCAACATCTGTACAAATGAGTCAAATTATTTCTTTGTGCGTAAAAATACCTCTCCCTCTGTTTGGAAGGATTCGTAATAAGAAAAAATGTTCTCACACGGAGACGCGGAGACACGGAGAAAAAGAGATGAATGAGCCGGTAACTGTTCCTCGATAGCGGCTCCTCGGTAACTGCTCCGACAACTGCTCCTGCGTTGTTCTCGGCTGCCTGCTCTCGGTAATTGCTCCTGCATTACTCTACTTATTGACTTCCTTCCCAAATGCGTTGCTACTTGTACCTACATGTAGGTAAACGATCTCTTTATTCTTCTCCGTGTCTTTGTGCCTCCGTGTGAGGCAATTCTTTCATGTCAAGGTATGGACTATAGCGAGTCATGACTCGACGGTCTGAGGCGAAGACTCGCTAGGTATACACATGCAAGCAGCTATTTTACCGGGGTCGATCAGGCATTGCCTTTTCCTTTCACTCCAATTCCGTGTTCCTGCGCAAAATCCAGCATACGTTGGATCGGGATAACCGCCCGCTCCCGCATATATGGATCGATATGGATCTCGTTTTCTCCACTATCGAGCACCGCTGAGAGGTTCTGTAATGAGTTCATACCCATCCATGGGCAGTGGGCACAGCTGACACAGGTAGCGCCTTCTCCTGCAGTGGGGGCTTCGATCAGCACCTTGCCCGGCGCCATCTGCTGCATTTTATAGAAGATCCCTCCATCGGTGGCGACGATGAATTCCTTATTCTTCATCTCAGCGACAGCCTTGATCAGGGCGGTGGTGGAACCAACGACATCTGCCTGCTCAATGATATTTTGGGGTGATTCCGGATGCACCAGTACGGCAGCCTCGGGATGCAGGCGTCGCGTCCGTTCCAACGCCACTGACTTGAATTCTTCGTGCACAACACAAGAACCTGGCCAGGATACCATCTCAGCCCCGGTAACCCGCTGTACATAGCTGCCAAGATGACGATCGGGCGCCCAGAGGATCTTCTCACCTTGTTGCGCCAGATATTCTACGATCGCTAGTGCAATGCCGGAGGTGACTACCCAGTCGGAGCGGGCTTTGACTTCGGCGCTGGTGTTGGCGTACACCACCACGGTATGCTCGGGGTGAGCATCGCAGAAAGCGCTGAACTGGTCTGCCGGGCAGCCTTCGTCCAGTGAGCAAGTGGCATCCAGATCGGGCATGATGACACGCTTTTCCGGGCTCAGGATCTTGGCGGTCTCACCCATGAAACGGACCCCGCAAACCACCAGTGTCTGGGCATCCTGGGCGGCGCCAAAGCGCGCCATCTCGAGAGAGTCGGCGACACAGCCACCGGTCTCCTCAGCCAGCGACTGCAGATCGGCATCGGTATAATAATGCGCTACCAATACAGCATCTTGCGCTTGAAGTTGGGCCTTGATTTTGCTTTTAAGCGCCGCTTTTTCCTCTGGCGTTAAGGACGGCCATTGCGGGTGAGGGGGAACATGGATGGTTGGCAGTTTTGTCGGTTCGGCGCTCATGATAGATCCTCGGTACTACTTTATTTGAGTATGACGACCCGCTGTGGGTTCTTTGGACAGTAGGTTTTGGCGGGCCTGTGGCTGCCGCTTCTGGAATAATCTCCGGTTTCTTCAAGCAAACCCATCGATAGCATGCGCTTACGAAAATTCCGTTTATCCAGTCGTTCGTTCAAGATGATTTCAAACACAGCCTGTAATTCACTGAGGGTGAATTCTGCCTCCAAAAATTGGAATGCGAGGGTGGAATAGTCAAGTTTCGACACCAGGCGTTGATGCGCGAGTTTGATGATCTCTGCATGATCGAAGGCCAGCTCCGGCAGGGAATTTATAGGGTGCCAGCTAACATCCCGCGCGTCACTGGCAGCTCTTGGATTGAGTCTGTCGGAAGGCGCCAGTGCGTAATGGGCGACGCTGATCACCCGTTCACGAGGATCTCTGCCTGGATTGCCAAAGGTGTAGAGTTGTTCCAGATAGACGCCACCGATGCCGGTCTCTTCTTCCAGTTCCCGTATGGCGCAGGCCTCTGGCGTTTCATCAATCTCCAGAAATCCCCCCGGCAGCGCCCAGATCCCTTGAAAAGGCTCGGCTGCGCGTTGTATAAGCAGGATCTGTAATTGTTCGTCCTTTAAGGTAAAAAGGACTACGTCTGTCGTCACGGCCGGATGGGGATAGGCATAACAGTAGGTTGAGCCTTGCCTGGGATTCATTGAAAAGACGCTTCGATGGCTGTTTTTTAGATGGCTTAGTGTAACAGATACACGTACTAATTGAATGTTGTCAAGCAGGTAGTTGAGGCGCTATCCAGGCTGCCTTCATGACTGAGTCTCGATGGTAATTCAGATAAAGTTTTAAGCAGGCCTGCCGATTTTTATTCTGTTAACGGAAAAGAGAGATAGATTCGATAATGTATTCAACAGAAGTCGCCAGGTATAAGGTGCTGCAATTAGAGAGGCTGCCAGCCTTATCCAGCACCGTGGGTCAATTGCTGAGCATGCTTTCAGACGATGACCTTGAAATTGATGATTTGGCAAAGGTCATCGAACAGGATCCAGGACTAACAGCAAGGGTCATCGGGCTGGCCAATGCGGCCTATTTCGCCCAAGCGAGACCCGTGGTCACTGTTGCAGAGGCAATCATCCGGGTGCTGGGCCTGCAGATGGTGAAAACCTTGGCCTTCAGTATCGCATTGTGTGGCGCCTTTGATGCATCCAAGTGTACGGGATTCAGACTCGATCATTACTGGTTTCTGGCTTTTGGTGGTGCACAATTGGCCAAAAAAATGGTCTTGAAAATGAAGGGACCCGAACGGCCGGACCCTGATTCAATCTATCTTACGGGTCTCCTGTTCAATTTGGGAGTGCTCATATTGGTGCATGAGTTTCCTCAGGATTACGCTCAGGTTCTTGCTGAACTGAACAGAGAGCCGGAACAGGATTTGGAAAACCTGGAGCGCGAGCTGGTGGGGATCAGTAGTCGTGAAGCAGGTGAATGGTTGACACATCGCTGGCATCTGCCGCAGTTTGTTGTTCAGACTATTGCTTCACAAAATACTTCTGGGGGGGCGGTCGAATCCTCCCTGGAGTCAAGAATCATAATGACGATTATCCAATGGTTGGATGGGGATCAAGGAGAGTCTTTGGCCGAGCTTATTGCGGCCAACCTGGGGGATGATGTAGGACTATCCGAAGAGGAGTTGGGCCATATGGAATTGGACTTTTTAGAGCAAAGAGAGGAGATTAGCGCAATCGCAAGATTGTTGGCGGTATAGCTTGTCCCAGTTAGATGGATTTAATATTCGATCAAAATCATCCTGGATTTCAGGATAGAATTTTTAGTCTTTTTGATTCGTTATCACTCATAAAGGCGTTATCGGAAATTGAAATCGCCGGCTGTAGTGAAGAAACAGTGACGCAGATTGCCCTGTCTGCGTTAATCGAATATCAGCGTGTAGAAAACTGTTCAGTTTTCAAAAAATCCGGGGATCAGTTGGTCTGCCTGTCCGGCTTGAATCTTCGCGAGTCTCATGGAAGTCTGCTACAAGACTCATTTGATCAACAGCTTAGCGCAAAGAGCATGGACTTTTCCCTGGATGAAGGGGTCATGGGCAGGGCGGTGCAATCCGGAGAACTGCAATACTGTTCAGATTGCTCTTCGAACAAAGACTTCAAGAAACACCAGACCGATCTCAGGCAGGCGCCCGGTTCTTTGGTATGTGTGCCGATCATGATGGGTGGTGAGGTTCTCGGCGCCTTGAATGTCTCCCATCCCCAGACCGACTACTTTGAGCCCTGGCAACTCCAGACATTGACCTTGTTTGGGAATTACCTGGGGCAAATTTTCCACAATCACCATCTGGTACACAACCTGGAACATCAGGTCGAGCAGCGAACCCGTGATTTGCGGTTGGCGCTGGAAGAGTCGGAGATGCTGAAAAGCCGTTATCAACAGCTTTCCACCGAGGACGAGCTTACCGGACTGCACAACCGTCGCTATTTCTTCACGGAAGCTGAAGCGATGGTCTCGCGCGCTATGCGCTATGGCTATTCCTGCAGTCTGATGCTGCTGGATGTGGACTATTTTAAACATATTAACGACCAATGGGGCCACACAACCGGGGACCGGGTTCTCTGCATGATAGCTGAAGTATTGAAACAGGAAGCCCGTGGGGGTGATCTGGTTGCCAGGGTAGGTGGTGAGGAGTTTGTAATCGTTCTGCCTGAAACGGACCTGGAAGGAACGGATCTCATGGCCCAGCGTATTCATGACCATCTTGGTCAACTTGAACTGGGTGGTGAGATTGGTTCGATTGGGGTGACGGTCAGTATCGGAATCAGCTATCTTCGGCGGGAGGGGGTGGATAAACTTTCGCCCAGCGTGGCCTTGGATCGCCTGTACAGTGAGGCTGACAGGGCGATGTATGAGTGCAAGAGCGAAGGCAGAAACTGTCGTAAAGTATTCTGCACACCCTGATAACAGCTCAAGGTCAGTCCATCAACCCAACCTCCAACGGGATAGGCATGCAGCCAAACTGCAGTCTTTGATACTTGTTGATTAACCCGGAAAAATCATCACGTTCACGGGTGATATTTCCGGGTTAAGGAGTGACGACTCCTCAAGGATTCTGTTCCACGACTTCAGTTGTCGGCTTCTCGGCCGGAAAGGGCGCCGTTGCCGCCTTAGACTCATTCAGCGTGACCTTCTCTGTGCCCGAAGGGTTGGTAAATTGATCATTGAGGGTCTGTACATAAGTGTCAGTATCCTGAATGACTTGGATCAGTTGCTTGCGAGCCTTGCGCCCCCAACCGGCCGGTGATCTCCGGAAGATGCTGCGCCAGGGTTTGGCGCTACGCAGAAAGGCTCCGACCAGGTTGCCTTTCAGTTCCGCCTTGGAGGTCTCTTTTTTGAGGGATCTCAGCAGTGTCTTTGCGGAGATGGACCTGACTCCAAAATGGATCAAGACCAGGGTAATGCCAATCGCGCCAAGCACCAGCCAGGGGATGAGTGGATCGCTGCCTTCCTGCATCCAGGGCGGTGTGAAACTCAGTCCAGTCCAGTAATTCGCCTTGATCGTCAGGCCGAGTAAGAGCAGGCCCAAGCCGCCCATCAGCACTCCATCACCCCAGAGGACGCGTTTACGCCAATTGGATATCGCTTGCCGTACCAGGGGGATACTGCGTTCCTCGATATCACGGGCGGTCTTTTCCAATGCGCCAACGATACGGTAGGCGCGCTCGATCTCGACCTCTTCCATGCGGCTATGGATCTCACTGAGGTCTGCATCACGCTTTGTTTCATAGCGATTTCGCAGAGCTTCGTCATCGATGGGCACCGCGGCATCGGGGTTGTAGATGGAAAAGAAGCGTCCGGCGGTCAATCCCCTTTCTCCCAAGGCGCGTTGCCAGGCGGCAATCACGTCTTCCGGGTTGTTCTCTCGGGCAGTGGTGTCAATCTGATTCAGAATGTAGAGGAATTTCCCTGTGTCAGCGCGATGGATCGTGCGATCGATCAGATGATTCAGGGTGTCCTGCATGGCGCCGGGTTCCGGGTGCCGGGCATCGAACAGCACCAGCACCAGGTCTGAAAGATCGATGATGTGGTCAGTTATCCTGAGTGTCGAGGTGCGTTGCGCGTCAGCATCGAATCCGGGAGAGTCGATGAGGATCTTGCCCCGGAGTTTCTCGCTGGGGCAGGTCTTCAGCTGCAGGTAGGCATCGATACGGTCACCTTCGCCTTTGGCCACCTTTTCGATCTCATCGGACATCTGGTAGAAAGGAAAACGGGGATCTGAGTCCAATGCCACGCCGGGCAGGGCATGTGCAGTGGCTTCCTTGCTGTAGCAGAGGACGGTGAACTTGTCGTCCACAGCTTGATTGCCTGAACGTTGCAGGGACTGGCCGATATAGTGATTGATGAAGGTCGACTTGCCGGACGAAAAGGTCCCGAGTATCGAAATCAAGGGCCACCAGGGGATCTGAGTGGCGAAAGAGTCGTCCCCTTCCAGCAGTCCGAGTTTGAAGGCCACTCCATCGAGTACACGAAAGCTTTGTACGGTTTTTAACAGGATTGGATTCTCCTGCTCCAGGTGGGATTCAAGATGTTGTAAGCGAGCTTCAATGATCTGTCCGGCTGGGTGCATGAATAATCAACTCCTGCGAGTGGTCATTAGTTGTCTCTATTTCAGGACCTTTGTGTCCCGGATTAATAGCAAATAGTAGCGCGACATGCGGGGTGGGAATAGTGAAAAATCATATCCGGAATGTAAGAAAGTGTGGTTGGTTCAATTCGATTTGCTAGGTCACTGAATTGTAAAAAATTAGGTATTTGGTGTAATTCTTAATTAAGATGTTTGGTAACGTCTTCTTGTTCTATGTCGCAAGTTGCATTGACTAGCAGCATCGGGGATACTGAGCCGTCTTTATCGGGGTGATATTCTCAAGGCCCCGCCATACATAGAATTTAAAAGTTTTGGGGAGAACACTATGGCAGAGCTGTTTTCGGATGAGTGGATGAAAGGCTATATGGAGCATTGGAATGCCGAGCCTGAGCTGTCGGATGCCCTCGCACAAATTGGTTTCAACAGTGTTATAGGTTATGGCTTTGACGGGGATGATCAGCCAGTGGGTGTATTGACTGTTGAAAATGGCAAGGCAGTCGATGCAAGCGCTTTTGCCGGACAGGAGATGAACTGGGATATCCGCGCATCTGAGGCTCAGTGGCGCAAGTGGATGGCTAAGCCGCCGGGTATGATGGGGCTTGGCATAGCCTTCACCTCAAGAAAAATGAAATTTATCGTGGGCGATTATTCCGCAATGGTCAAAGATCCGCGTATGGCGGGTCCCTTCATAAAGAGCTTTTCTGTTATGGGACGTGTCTGACATAAGTCTCAGCACAAACTGGCCGATGCTTGGCATCGGCTAATGTCTCAACCCCTGAATTTCGAGTAGGTCAATAAAACTATGGGTGACAGGTTCAAAGCAATAATGCTGGCGGCAGGGATGGCGTCGGCAGTAATCCTCACAACTGACGCAAGTGCGGTCAATCAAGCCGGTGCCGGCGACTATTTCGTGGTACAGCAATCACAAGGTGTGCCTCATGTATCCCTCGGGGGTACAGTGGTTCCATATAAGGAGGTGACACTCTCAGCACAGCTTCCTGGACGGGTCAAGTTTCTGGCGGGTATCGAGGGAGATGCCTTTGAGGCAGAGGATTTGCTGGTCGAGTTGGATAGTAGTGAATTGATGGCCAAGAGGCAGGCGGCAATGGCGCAGCTGGCCAATGCCGATGCCCGGTTACGCAATGCGGGCGTTCAGTTCAATCGAGAGCTCTGGTCTCCCAAATCAAAAGCATCACCGGGTGGTATGGGCGTACCCAATCTCTTTGATTCGATGTTCACCGGCCCCATGGAGGATTTCATGGGGGAGCGGGATGAGGGCGCAGAACGCAGCGCCGATATCTACTCTTCCAGATCAAACATCCACCAGGCCCAAAATACCATGTATCGGGTGCAGGCTGAGATTCGCGCGATAGATGCAAAATTGCGTGATGCGCGCAGTATGGCGCCATTCGATGGCATCATTATGAAAAAATTCATCGAGGTGGGTGATACGCTGCAACCCGGCCAGCCATTGCTGAAGTATGCGGATGTTGAATATCTGCAGATTGTGGTGGATGTGCCTGGTAGGCTGCGCCCTGGTTTGAATGAGGGCATGATGCTGCGGGCAGAGCTTGATGTAGGGGATCAGGAGGTGCCGGTAAGGGTGGCCCAGATCTTCCCTATGGCGGATGCCCAGCGGCACACGGTGACGATAAAGTTTGATCTTCCACAAGGTGTCTCGGCGCCTGGCATGTATGCCAAGGTGCTGGTGCCGGATTTCAATGCTCCAGCCAGATCAAACCCAATCATTCCCACCAGTGCCATCCGATATAACGGCAGCCTCCCTGGAGTTTACGTGATGGGTGAGGAAAATAAGCCGTTATTACGCCTGATTCGTGTGGGAGAACAGTTGCCGGGCGGTTATACAACCGTCTTGTCGGGACTCCAGGCTGGTGAACGGGTGGTGCGAAATCCCGGTGTGGGCATCAGTGCCGGCTGGGCCTCACCGACACATTAGTCCTCGCCCGATTCTTTCGGTAATTTGGATAACTTCATGGGGGAGGCATAGGCCTCCTCCAATGTTTTTTGGATAGAACCCGATTCTTACGGGTTTGCAGAATATTCGAAGCTTCGAGAGCATTTATGAGCCAGAACGACGACAAACTCGATCAGCTCCATTCCATGGACCCTAATAACGAAGCACATCTGGGTATTGCAGGCCGGACCGCCAGATTCTTTATCCAGTCTCCGCTTTCACCGCTCTTCTTCATGGCCATGATGCTGATGGGGGCCATCGGTCTCTACATCACGCCCCGTCAGGAAGATCCCCAGATCTCTGTGCCTATGGTGGATATCTTCGTGCAATATCCCGGGGCGGCCTCTGACCAGGTTGCCGGTCTGGCGATAGCGCCACTGGAACGGATCATGTCCGAGATCCCGGGGGTCAAGCATGTCTATTCCGCATCCCAGCGGGGGGGCGGTGTGGTGACCATCCAGTTTGAGGTCGGCGAAAACATGGGACCCTCGTTGGTCAAGGTCAACGACAAGATCGATTCCAACATGGATCTGATTCCCCCCGGCGTGCTGCCCCCCTTGGTCAAGGCAAAGGGTATCGATGATGTCCCGGTGATCAACCTGACCCTCTGGTCCAAGGATTTGGACAGAAATGGGGCGCCGGATGTGGATGATGGTCAATTGAGGATGCTGGCGCATGATGTGCTTCAGGCCCTCAAGGAGATACCCAATACCGGCAACGGTTTTGTGGTGGGTGGACGCAAGGAACAGGTTACCATAGAAGTCTTTCCTGAACGGCTGGCTGGGTTCGGCATCAGCCTTGACCAGGTTGCGAATACCATCCGCACCGCGAACAGTGAACAACAGGCCGGTGGCGTTGAAGCGGGTAGTACGCATTTTACCGTAGTCACCGGTTCCTTTCTCAAGTCAGTCGAAGATATCAACCGTCTGGTTGTGGGCACCCATAATGATGTCCCTGTCTACGTGCATGATGTGGCCAAGGTCAAACAAGGGCCGGAGGATGCCAAACATCTGGTCGGTTACTACACGGGGTCGGCGAGCAATCTTGATATCAAGGCGGATGGTGTGCCTGCAGTCACCATCGCGGTGGCCAAGAAAGAGGGCTCCAATGGCGTAATCGTAGCAACCAGCCTGCTTGAGAGGGTGAACCACATAAAAGGTTCTTTGATCCCGGATAATGTAGAAGTCAGCATTACCCGGGACTATGGTGAGTCAGCGGCGGACAAGGTCAATGACCTGATCTTCAAACTCTTTATTGCTACCGGTTTTGTCTTTCTCCTGGTGCTTGTAGCTTTTCGGGCATTCCGGCCGGCTATTGTCGTGGTGCTGGTTATACCGGTCGTGTTGCTGATGACCATATTCAGTGCCTGGATGATGGGATATACCATCGATAGGGTCAGTCTGTTTGCGCTGATCTTCTCCATAGGCATTCTGGTGGATGATGCCATCGTGGTGGTGGAGAATATCTATCGGCGCTGGCTGGAAGAGGGCAAGACTGATGTGGCGACGGCAGTCGATGCGGTGCGTGAGGTGGGTAACCCGACTATTTTGGCCACCTTTACGGTTATCGCTGCGCTGCTGCCAATGGGATTCGTCACCGGCATGATGGGGCCCTACATGGAGCCGATCCCGGCACTGGGTTCTGCCGCCATGCTGATTTCCGTGTTTGCCGCATTTGTCTTTACCCCCTATCTGACCATGTCGCATTGGCTGCGGCCCTCCATGCGCTATCTTGAAGTGGCGGGGGAGCGGGAGCACAAAGAATCAGAAAAGCTCGAAGGCCTGTTCCGCCGCACCCTGACTCCGATGATCGAATCGCCCTATAAAGCACGGCTGTTCAAACTGGTAATGTGGGGAACCTTTCTCTTTACCTGCTCATTTTTCTATTTCAACTGGGTGGCGGTAAAGATGCTGCCGCTCGACAATAAGCCCGAATTTGCGGTAGTGGTCGATATGCCTGAAGGGACGGCATTGCCGGTGACCGCAAATATGGCGCATCGCATGGCGGAGAAGATTCGTACCATGCCTGAAGTGATAGCTGTACAGGTCTATGCCGGTACTGCCCGCCCATTTGATTTCAACGGTATGGTGCGGCATTATTATATGAGGAAGGATCCCTGGCATGCGGAAGTGCAGGTGCAACTGCTGCATAAGTCCAAGCGGGATCGAACCAGCCATGAAATCGCTGTGCAAACCCGGCAGGATCTGAAAAAGATGGTGGAGGGCAGCGGGGCAAAATATGCCGTGGTTGAAATGCCACCAGGTCCGCCTGTGCTGCAATCGGTGGTTGCGGAAGTGCATGGTCCCACTCCGGAAGTCAGGCGTCAGGTTGCCAATGATTTGACCGAGATATTCTCCAGAACAGAGAGTCTGCGGGATGTCGATAACTACATGCGCGATTCCTACCAGTATTGGCGTTTCACCGTAGATACGGAAAAATCAGTAAGGCGCGGTATCTCTGTGGATACCATCAACCGTAATCTTGGTATGGCCTTAGGTGGGTCGCCACTCGGTGATGTCAAACAACGGGCCGGGCATGAACCTATCAATATCATTCTGCAGGTGCCAATGGCGGAGCGTTCCGAAGTAACCCGCCTGGGCGATCTTCCGATCCAATCCAGTTCGGGCATAATCGTCCCCTTGCGTGAATTGGGACGTTTCGAACAGGTCGAAGAAGAGGAAATAATTTTCCATAAGGATCTTCGTGATGTGGAGTATGTGGTTGCGGATGTAGGCGGAAAGCTCGCTGCCCCGGTCTACGGTATGTTCCAGGTGCAGGATCTATTGGCAGGTGAGCAATACCAGACGCCGGACGGCGTTGCTCTGGATACATTCTGGTTGGGTGCGCCGCCCAATGATTCGACCTCTGCTATCGAATGGGCAGGCGAGTGGACGGTGACCTACGAGACCTTCAGAGATATGGGGGCCGCCTTCATGGTGGCGCTGGTGTTGATCTATGTGCTCGTGGTCTGGGAATTTGGTAATTTCCGCATCCCGGCGCTGATCATGGCGCCGATACCATTGACACTTTTGGGTATTATCCCTGCGCATTTCTTCTTCTTTCAAGCGGGATGGGGAGGGGAATTTACCGCTACCTCCATGATTGGCTGGATTGCACTCGCCGGTATCATCGTGCGTAACTCTATCCTTCTGGTGGATTTCGCCATTCATGAAATCCAGCATGGCAGCTCAGTGGTTGAGGCCGTCATTCAGTCCTGTAAAACCAGAACTCGGCCGATCCTGATCACCGCCTTCGCCCTGGTGGCTGGATCATCAGTGATCTTCTTCGATCCTATCTTTCAGGGTATGGCTATCTCTCTTGCATCAGGTGTGTTGGTTTCGACGATTCTCACCCTGATCGTTATACCTCTGGGATGTATCAACGCCAGCAAAGATCTGATTGAGGTTGCGGCCGCTACCTGTCCGCCAGGTGTTGATATGCCGGCTCTGGCCTCCGACAGTTCGACGGTGACGCCAAAACCTGAGGTTTCGCCTCAGCCGGTTGCGGCGAGAACCCCAATCTGGCTGATGCTCTGGAGCAAGCTGTTTGCCTTTCTTACCTTGGTCTTTTACTTAGTTAGAGGGCTATTCCTGCTGCTCTTGCCGCTGTTTAAGAAAAAGTCCCCGGCTGGAGGCGGCGCTTCAGCGTCCGCTTCAAAGGCAGGTGGCGGCAGTACTGGTTCTGGTGGCGGATCAGGATTCTCTTCTGGTGAAGCTATGCAACAGCCAGTCGCTGCTGCTCCTGTAGAGCATCGTTCACAGGTTGCCAGTTCCGAATCCATAGAACCTGTCCACCCAGATAGACCAGCAGAACGACCTCAAACTACCGCAGCTGAATTGAATGACAAGGCTCAAGCTGAAGCGACTACAAAGCAGTCACGGGAAAGGGTCTTGGATAAGGGTGCTGAGGTAGAAACAAGGCTGGAGACGACAACTACTGAAACCACCTCCGCCACGGCCAAAAAAGCTGTGGTTGAGGCGGGTGTTGGAAAAGAGCAAGCTGAAGCCAAACAGGCAGACGCCGGTGTGTCGAAATTGGATGCCGGGGATCAACAGAAGCCTGTCGCCCCGAAAGCCAAGAAGCGTCCTTCAGCACTGAAAAAGCAGGCAGTGAAGAAAAAGACTGCTGCTTCAGCCGTATCCAGTGTCGCTAAAAAGAAAGGTAATGGCGGAGCCAGGAACAAGAAAGCTGATACAGGTGCGGGGGTATCAGGTAGTCAAAAGGTAACTGCGCTACCGATTAGAAAAAAGGCGGCACGAAGAGGAATACGTCTTAAGACCTGACTGAGGATGAGCGCGTTGTGTTGAGCCATCCCGTCTGCAGAATAGCTGTGTATTGATAGTACGAGCTATCTATGGGGTGGCTGATTTGTTAAAAATAAAACCGAGTGCATTATCGAGCCTCATTCTGGGTGTGATGCTCCATGGTGGCTCTTTCGCTGAAAATGCTGATTCTATCTACAACTATCAACCGGCAAACCCGCAAGTCGACCCCTATTCAGGTTATCGTTGGCGGCCATCGGGCAACGCTCAGCGACAGTTCGATAGTGAAGTGACTCGATACAGAAGTGGTAGTGAATCGGCGCCAGGCAGAGTTCAGTCACCGATGGCTCAGCCTCCCGGCGCTTATAGGCCGTTTAAGCAGCAAAAAACTATAATTCCTCAGGTCGGAGACTTCCGTTTTCGTGCGCTATCACCTGAGGCGCAATCAGGGTCTGAAAAGATTAATACGTCACAATCAGGAATTAAATCTGACAGGTATACTGCTCGACCGAAATTTAGGAGTTATGATAATAAACAGTCATTCGGGTCGACTGACGTAGAACAGAAATTTAGATTCAGGCCGGATCAAGGATTCTCCAGTAGTCGCGGGGAAAAAGATTCGATGTATATGAATAACCCTTCACAAGCGTATCCTCCAATCTATTCGACCCCCGTGTTTCGACAGGATAATAGGCTCAGGTGATCATCCCAGTGTAATTCGAGATAGAATGCTGAGGGGTTATCAGCAAATTTCAGTGATAGATAAAATAAGAGTGTTTTGAACCTTGACGGAGTACTGAATCCTTCTCGGCCTCAATAGGCGCAATGAGTCTCTATTTTTGTGTGGTGGTCTGTTTGTCGCTACACTGTTAACCGAGAAATATCGTTCAAGTGTTGTGTTTACAAAGCTATTGGTTGGTTGCTATTTTGAAATTAGGGAAAATTGGGTGAATTTGATGAATTCAAGAAGGTTTTGGCTCTTCTTCATGTTGATAATATTGCCTTTACACTTATCAATGGCAGATGCTGATTCTGTGTATGGTTCTGGTTATCTCCCGTTTGCGGGTCATTATCCTGGGGGAGGCCAACAGTATATGATGGACCCTCAGTCAATCGATAACTACAGGGTTAGATGGAGGCCAACACGCAATCAAGGCTGGCGAGCAGGAAATAGGCCTGTATCAAGGACCCGATACCAAGGATATCGATTCAGACCCTGGCAGCAAAATTACCGTTATCGACCCAACTTTCCGCAACATCAGGGCAATTATCAGGCACATCATTATAGATGGCGTCCGCTCGCTCCACTGCAGCCAGGTTACCGCTGGAACACTTCAGGCATGCCTGCATACCAGGCGGGCAACTATCCCTCTGTACAGGGTTACCCGGTATTCATGCCAAGATTCGGTGAGCGGGGGATGATGCCCACTGCGTTATTCCAAAGAGAAGGTTATGCAGCTTACCCGCCTGGACAGTGGAATAAAAGCAAACCAGCAACACGTGTGTACCGCTCATCAGATATAACGATCCCCAACCATTATGTCTTCAGGCCCCTCAGTCCTAATAGACAGGTGCATAAGAGAGTTCGATTTGTTGATAACATACAGCGTGGATTGACCAATCGTTCTCATGCCGGTCACAACAATATGGCTGATAGATATCGCTTCAGGCCAGTTCAGATGGCGCGGCAGACACATCCTGCTCAATCTGACAGGATTGCCAGTCTTCGATATGGGGCCTGGAGATCAACGGCGACTGATAGATCTAGGATGAACGGAAGGCAGACCTTCAATCCATTCTTTGCTGCAACTCCAGTGGATTCATATCGCGCAAGACAGGGATACAGATTTCGTCAGCAGCCCCGGTTTCCAGCGGCTCGTTTTCTATACCCATCACATGCTGAATATGGGCCTGCCATGGCCTCTTACCGGCCTGTTCACAATGGACTGCCTGCTTTTCCATACAGGGTAGATCCCTACTACCCAGGTCGTCGAATGCAGCCTGAAAACCATGCACAAAAAGCAGGATACTCTAATTCGTACGATGGACAGCCAGATAGCGTTGGATCCTGGTATAAGTCTGGAAATTCGAGTGAATGGCCGATGGTTTCGCAGTCGAGACAGACGGAATATCCTTTGATGGAATATGATAGGGCAAGTTTCTAAATTGATTTCCCACGACAGCATCATCATTTTCGGGGCAAATGCATGATCACAGTGATCGGTAGTTTGAAGGGTGGATCCGGTAAGAGTACCGTGACCTTCAATTTGGCAGTATGGCTGACAATGGCGGAAGCCAATGTACTGGCTGTGGACGCCGATCCACAAGCCACTTTATCCGATGTGGCCGAAGTCAGAACAGAGGAGGGTTTCGAACCGAATCTGAACATCAAGGATGCCGCGGCGCTAACCAAAAAACAACTCAAGGGTTACGATGAGGTGTTGGTTGATGTGGGTACAGCGGATATCGAATCACTCAAAACCGCGCTCTCACTGGCAGATCGTGTTGTGATACCGGTGCCACCCTCACAGGCGGATATCTGGTCAACACAACGTTTTCTACGTTTTGTTGATGAATCGGTGGATGGGAGAGCTCCTGATCTTTTCGCATTTATCAATCGCGCCGATACTCATCATGCAATACGAGAGTCCGATGAGGCAGCTGCAGCCCTTGTCTCCCTGCCTGGTGTAAAATACGTCAAGCAGCGCCTGTGCCAAAGAACGGTTTTTCGTAGGTCTTTTAGTGAGGGGCTGGCCGTTTTTGAACTTGATCCGAGAGGTAAGGGGGCGCGCGAGTTTTATGCTCTGACATCAGCGCTCTATCCTGGATACCTTGGAGAGTAGAGGAATCAGATACACCTCCTGACATTATATTATTTCCTTGCAGCGATACAGAATGCTGATGCAAACACCATGCTTGGAGGCGCTGAATGTTGCAGCCCGTAGCGAGCAGGGTGTTGTGAGTATCGCTGAAGATCTAATTCTATAAGGCTTTACCTTACCAGGTCGGATTTTATTTTTTGGAGAGAGAGATGGGGTTTATTCGAAATATATTTGCACTGATAGGCTTGTTGGTAATCGTTCTGTTGGTAGGTGTATATCTCAAATTCAATGAAAATATAAAGGGCTTTGACCCTGAGGCAGGCCGAGTTTTCATGGAGTTTGCCGGTCAGGCGCTAAAAACCCAAAATGCCGCAGAAGCCAGTATCTGGAAGATTCCTGTGGAGGAAGGGTTATCTCCTGAAGAAGTGGAGGAGACCATGAAGTTCGTGGCAAACGAACATAACATGTCGAATGTCGGTGAACTCCCGCTTTCCAAAGATATTGAAGCCAAAAGTGGAAAACCCTATCGATTTGTAAAGATTTATCTTTTTTGCAATTCTTTGACTGCTGCCAGGATGCTTGATTATTCAGATGCATACTCGGCTTATCTGCCATGCCGCGTCACTCTGGTGGAAGACATAGATGGGAAGATGTGGTTGATGGCTCTGAACATGGACATGATGATCTACGGTGGCAAGCCATTACCCCCTGATTTGAAGGCAGAGGCTCTCCTGGTCAAAGAGCAGATACTGGATATCATGAACCGGGGAGCCAGTGGTGAGTTCTAATCAAGTAATATATTGGATTAAAGCTCCACCGGCTTTGTTGTAGGATAAGTCCTTGTTTATAGGTAGAGTTCAATTTGCCAAGCCTACCTTTAAAATGCCCAGGATATCAGTTAAAAACAGCCCGGAATGAAATTCGGGCTTTTTTAATACCGAGGAAGATAGTATATTAGAATATATATATATTATAATAAATTATATTGCGATAAATTGAGGTTATGCTAAACTTCATTGTAAAACTAATGTAGCAATTAGCCCAAGGTTTGCAGTTAAATGATTGAGAAAAATAAAGAAAACGCACCATCATCCAGTGATGATGGTGAATCGTTAGACAATAATAAAGGTGCTCAATATTCGATGGACCGGCTCTCATTGGCATTTGAGAGCAGTGCTCGTCGCTGGGAACTCATCGTATATCCTTCCCTGTTTGCCTTTATCCTTTTAGCTGCGTATGGCTTCTATCTGATCTTCAGTCTGGCCAAGGATGTTCATTTCTTGGCGCTCAGCGTTGATTCAAACATGAATGTGATGTCCAGTAACCTGACGACGATGACTGACAGCGTGGTACAACTGTCTGCTAATGTAAGGACTATGGCGGTAGGTGTGGATTCGATGGCAAATGACGTTCGTACCCTGGAGCCGATGTTGACCAGTATTGACTCTATGGGAGAGTCAATGAAGCACATGACTCGGTCAACTTACAACATGCAGAAAGACATGCGGTCGATGAATTACAATATTCATGATGTTTCCAGGCCCATGTCTATGTGGAACTCAGTCATGCCCTGGTAGCTTATGAGCTGCAGCCGATCATAGAATCGTTATCTCGGGATCTGCCGTGAGTATGACAACGGGTTTGTTAGACGATAGTGGATTCCGATTTGAAATCGTAGTTGATAGTTGGGGTGGGTTCCTGGATAAAATAGCCCCGAATATAGTTGACGCCGACAGACCAGAGTACGGCGAGACTGTTGGTTTCATCAATACCTGAAGCGATAGTCTTGATATACATATTTTGCACAAGACTGTTGAGTTCATATAGCTTGTCTTGTTTATCCTGATTTTCCGATAGTCCCTCAATAAGTTCCTGAGAAAACTGAATATAGTCAACGGGCAGGCTATGTAGTATTGCTTCTGGTTTTGGCGCGAGCCCAAACTGATCAATTGAAATTTTACATTTAATCTTTTTTAGCCCATCCAAGAGATTCTTGAGCTCATGTGGGCGATTTCTGGCGTCTGGATCATGAATCTGAAAAGTCAGCCAGGAGCCTTTTGCATCAAATTCCTGAAGACAGTCGCAGATCCACAACAGCAGTGAGTCTCCATCCAAAGAAGATCCGGAGATATTGATAAAGAAATTGATCTTGCTACCTTGGCTTCTGTGCCGGCTGATCTCAGAAATTGCTTTTCGAATAACCCAGCGATCCAGGTCCTGTTGTTTGCCCATTGATTCTGCTTGATTGAGGAAGTGTCTTGGCTGAATCTCCTCCTGGTTATTATCAAGCAGTCGGATGAGTACGGCATAGTTCTCGCGCGTATCGCCATGCAGGCTGACAATAGGTTGATAAAACAGGCGGAATTGTTCCTCTTCCAAAGCGTGCAGGATCAGTTTCTCCAGATCAGCTTCACTGCCGGAGTCGTCCACGCTTGTTGAGATTGCCTCTTCCGCTAGATAGAACTGATTTCCACCCTGTATTCTTGCCTGTTCACAGGCTTGATAGGCTGCATTGATGAATTCGTTGGCGCTATCCAGGCTGGGATATGATTTTACGATGCCAATGCTACAGGTTGGCCTGATGCGCAGCTTCTCTACTGGGTAGTGATGTTTTTCTATCTGTTGTCGTAGGGATTCAGCCTTCTCGGTGATCTTATCTTGCTCCAGACGAGTCAGTAAAGTGAAGGTGTGGTCACCAAATCGGGCAAGCACATCAGCCTCAGATGTCATTGCCTTCAACAGAGGAGCGGCTTCGTTGATAATTCCATCGCTGATCAGAATGCCGAGTTGATCCCGAATCTCTCTGAAATTATCCAAAGTGATATAGAACAGATGGTACAAAGTATTGCTGGATTTTGCTGTCTGGCAGCAGTCTTCCAGAAGCTGCAGGAAATGCTGGCGGTTGTAGAGATTGGTTTGCGTGTCCAGCGTACTCAACTGTTTTAATTTATCCTCCACTTCACGGGAAGACGACTGGTTCAGAATGGTAATTTGAAAGCAGGGTTCACCGTCGATAGTGGCTGGATGAAAGCTTAGTTCTACATTGAATTCAATGCCATCCGCACGTAGGCATCTGCACTGTATCTGTTCATTTTTCTCATTGTCCTGGTTAAGATTCCGCAGTAGATTTTTTACTTTTTGATGATCGGATGGCGCAACCATATCCAGGATGGGAAGTCCCTCGATATCCTCTTCATTCACCAGCCCAAACTGTTGCAGATAGGCTGAGTTGGCTTTCACATGCATCCCCTCATAGATGTACCCAATGGCATCACGTGAATGTTCTGTTAATAGATTACAACGTTCCTCAGTTTCAGTAAGTTTTTGCTTGAGAGTTAAATAATTGCGTAAATAGAGCAGACTGGAATACTCTCTGAGGATAACCTGAGCCAACAATTGGCCCTCATTCCGCTCTATGAGATCCTTTGCCCCCAGGGACATGATCTCGGCTTTGCTTTCAGCGTCGCAGTTTTCAGCCAGCACCAAGAGTGGAGCATCCAAATCGTTTTTTTCGAGAATCTCCTGGATCCCATTAATCCCTATTTCACCCGCTTCACTGGTGTATAGGATTAGATCGGCAGGATTTCTAATGGCGATCTTAAAGGCATCGAGATCCTGCTCGATCTGATGTGCATGTACTGCGTTACCTGAATTTCTCAAGGCAGTTAGATAGGCTTCCACTTCAG
>JBDLIT010000067.1:0-21152 GCA_039714735.1 Pseudomonadota bacterium | reverse complement strand
CCGGTTTGTGGCGTGACAGCTCGATGGGCTCGCCCCAGGCAGAGGCGTTCAATTCACAATCATTAATCTTTACTTCAAAGCGGCTGAACAACATCTTGCGCGTAGCAATTTCGTAGATCAGGGCGTTGAGCCAGTCGGCGAACAGCAGCTCCCGATCCGGCGCCTGGCAATGGATCGAAACAGCCTGCTTGGCTGCGACAGTTGCCGGATCGGTAATCACCGCAGTCAGCGCCAACCCAGCCTGCTCGAAGGCCGACTCCAGGCTGTCCCCACAGCCGCGCACCCCGATATCCGCCTGGTGATGAAAATGTTCCCAATGGCTCATTGGACTATTTGATTGGATTCAGCTTCAGGTCTCGTCACTGAAATGGCCGTGCCGCACACCCTGCATCAGGACCTTGAACTGATCTGCATCGACCTTGATCAGCCGTTCGTGGTCGCCCGCCTCGAAATAGACATGGGCCAGACTGGTAAGGGATTCGTCCAGCACGGTTTCCACACCGTAGACATCACCCAGGGGTGGCGCTGCTCCAGGATCGCAATCAACAAACAGCCGTTCGATCTCATCTTCCGTGGCCAGTTGCAGATCCCGGCCCAGGTCATCCCGCAGGCGGTGGAAATCCACCCAGTGACTTGCCGGGATTACGGCCAGCAGATAGCCCGCATCATCCTTCAGCAACACGCTCTTGGCAATGTGATCATCCGGCACATGAGCGGCAGCTGCGGTTTCGGCACTGGAAAAACTCTTGGGGTGGGCGACGACCTCATATTCGGTATGCACAGAGGTCAGGGTATTCATTACTGATGTGGCAATGGTCATGGTGAGATCTCCCATTTAACAAAGGGGATACATAAAAGATAGATCAACCCAGGATGATGTGCAGAAGCGCCGTGAATTTGCGTAGAATGCGCAGCCATGCACTATACATTCGAAGATCTCCAGGATCAGTTTAGCGCCGAGCTACTGGACGCCGCCGATTTCTCTATCGAGCAAGGCTTGGTAGCACACCCTGACATTCGGCAGGACGGTCGGCTGATCACCTCGTTGCTACAAGCGCCTGGCCATAGGCCCTACCGGGTCTATATCCGGATCGACACCGATCACGGCCCAGCGCCGGTGATTCGCGGTGAGTGCAGCTGTGGCGTACGGGGCAACTGCGAGCATGTCGCGGCGGTGCTGCTGCGAGCGCTGGGTGATGAGGAGGGTCTGCAGGGCGAGGCGTTGGAACTGGCATTGCATGGCAAGGTCCCTGAAACGGTTGCACAAGACCATTATCCCGACGATGTGAAACAGCGTCTGCTCTACCTGTTGTTCCCCGAGCTGGGAGGTGAAAAAAGCGTTGGCCTGCAAACGGTGAGCGCCCGGCAGCTCAAGGCGGGCGGTTTCGGCAGTCTGCGGGATTATCAGCCTGAATGGGCGTTGCGCGGACGGCCGCCGCGTTTCCTGCTGGAGGTGGATCGTCAACTGCTGGCGGAACTGGATAAGATAGAGACAACCCCATGGAGCGGTGAGCGGCAGCTGGAGGGACCGGGCGGCGAGCAGATCCTGCAGCGGGTGCTGGAGACAGGCCGCTGCTATCTGGGGGAAGTGGATGTTGCGCTGAGACCGGGCAAGACGCGTAAGGTCTCATTTCGATGGGAGGTGGATGAGGAAGGATTTCAGCATCCACGGTTTGAGTTTGATCCACCGACACCGACCCACCTGCTGCTGCATGATCTCTGGTATATCGATCCGGAAAATGGCGAATGCGGCAAGTTGGAGACCGGCTTTCCCCGATCATTACTGGAGGCATTGTTCGTTTGGCTGGATGGCGTGCCGCCGGAGGATGCCCGCCAGCTCAACCAAACCCTTTCGAAGCTGACACAAAAGGCAACTCTGCCTACCTTGAGAGAGTTTCAGCAAATCGAGCAGGATGTGATGAGCCCCGTGCCCTGCTTGCGCCTTAGCAGTCAGTTCGATGAGATGCCTTGGGGTGAGGACTGGCTCGAAGAGGTACAGCTGAGTTTCGAATATGCAGGACGTTGCTTTACCGCCAATCAGCCTTCTCAATGGATCGAGGGAGATCGACTGGTGCGGGTGAAACGTGACAAGGATGAGGAAGAGGCCGCCGCCGATCGCTTGCTGGGGTGGGGTTTCCAGACGATTGATCTATTTGACGCGAACCTTGGCGCTTTTACTCTGGACGATGGGCCTGAGGCCTGGTTCGATTTTCAGGCCGATCTGCTGCCGCAGCTGCGCCGGGAGGGCTGGCGCATCGAGTTCGACGACAGTTTTCGCTTCCGCCTGCTGGAGGTCGAGAAATGGTACGGCTCGCTGCAACCAAAGCGGGATACCGACTGGTTCCGGGTCGGCCTCGGGGTAGAGGTGGAGGGCGAGCGGATCAATCTTCTGCCGGGCCTGGTGAAGGTACTGCGGGAGTTTCCCAAGACGCTTAACCGAAAACAGCTGCAGGAGCTTGACCCGGAACAGATGTTGATCATCCCGCTGGATGATCAGCGTCTGGTGCCGGTGCCCTTGGAAAAGATCCGCCTGATCCTGGATACCCTGTTCGAACTCTATCAGGACGGCAGCCTGGATGAGGAGGGCCAGCTGCCCCTGAGCCGTATCCAGCTGGCCAGGCTGGCGGAGTTAAGTACAGGGGATGATTCGCTGCAGATCGACGATGTCGAGTTCGACACCCTGCACAATCTCATCCAGCGTCTACGGGGACTCGAACAACTGCCGGAGGTGAAACCACCTCAGGGTCTGCAGGCCAGCCTGCGTGACTACCAGCAGCAGGGCCTGGCCTGGCTGCAGTTTCTGCGGGAGAACGAGCTTGGCGGGGTGCTGGCGGACGACATGGGGCTGGGCAAGACGGTACAGACCCTGGCCCATCTGCTGTTGGAGAAGGAGCAGGGGCGCCTGGACCGCCCAGCATTGGTGGTGGCCCCCACCAGCTTGCTGGTCAACTGGCGGCGCGAGGCCCGGCAGTTCACACCTGACCTGAAAGTGATGATTCTGCATGGATTGAAGCGCCGAGATCGATTCAAGGAGATCCCTGAAAACGACCTGGTGATCACCAGTTATCCTCTGTTGGCCCGGGATCGGGAGCTGCTGCTGAAACAGGAATTCCATCTGCTGATCCTGGATGAGGCCCAGAACATCAAGAATCCCAAAACCCAGGCCAGCCGGGTAGTCAGGGAACTGAATGCCCAGCATCGGCTCTGCCTCACCGGCACCCCACTGGAAAACCACCTGGGGGAGCTCTGGTCACAATTCGATTTTCTGCTGCCCGGCCTGCTGGGCAGTGACAAGCAGTTCCGCAGGGCTATCCGCAACCCTATCGAAAAGCAGGGTGATGAGTCGGCTGCCGAACGGCTGGCGCTGCGCCTGCGACCCTTCATGCTGCGGCGCACCAAGCAGGAGGTGGCCAGGGAGCTGCCGCCGAAGACCGAGATCCTGCGTACGGTCGAGTTGCAGGGCGCGCAACGGGAACTCTACGAGACCATCCGTCTGGCGATGCACGAACAGGTGCGCAAGGCGGTGGCCGAGCAGGGCTGGGGGCGCAGCCATATCATGGTGCTGGATGCCCTGCTGAAGCTGCGTCAGGTCTGCTGTGATCCGCGCCTGGTGAAGCTGGAGGATGCACGCAAGGTGAAGCACTCGGCCAAGCTGGAGCTGCTCATGGAGCTGCTGCCGGAGATGATCGAAGAGGGCCGGCGGGTACTGTTGTTCTCCCAGTTCACCGGCATGTTGAGTCTGATCGAGGAGGCAGTGAAAAAGGCCGGTATCGACTATGTGAAGCTCACCGGCCGCACCCGGGACCGGGCGAAACCGGTGGACAGCTTTCAGAACGGTGAGGCGCCGCTGTTTCTGATCAGCCTCAAGGCCGGCGGCACCGGCCTCAATCTGACCGCCGCCGATACGGTCATACACTACGATCCCTGGTGGAACCCGGCCGTGGAGCGGCAGGCTACCGACCGGGCGCACCGTATTGGCCAAGAGAACCCGGTGTTCGTCTACAAACTCATCAGCGAGGGCACCGTGGAGGAGAGGATCCAACTCATGCAGGCCCAGAAACAGGCCCTGGCCGACAGCCTGTTCGAAAAGCGCGGGCCGTCCCAGGCGGGCTGGTCCGAGACGGAACTTGAACTGTTGTTTGGGCCGCTGGAATGAAACCGCTAGTCGTGGAAAAGACCGTTCAGCAGGCCGTGGATCGGTTGCTGCTGGAGCAGGGGAGCTACACACCACTGGAATTGTTGCTGATGGAGGGGCGGTTACTGTTTGCCGACTATGAGGCCTGGCGGTCAGGGCAATGCCGCTATCTGGATGAGCTGCTGTTCGGTGATCCCGAGCAGAGTCGGGACCTGCTGCAACAGGCGGCGGCCTATGTCGAGGCCCTGAAGCTGGAGGCCGAACCGATCAGTTACAACCGTTGGGGTGGCGGAGGGGGGGATCTGCCATTCAGTCCTCAGTCCGGTTTCGATCGCCTGTTTCATACCACCTACGGGAAACCCGCTGAGATCCCACAGATGGATCTATTCATGGACGCTACCGGCGCCACCCTGGTGAATGGTATTCAGGCAGCCTTGATCGGGCGGGATTTTGCCGAGGCCCGACGCCAGCTCGATCTGCTGTTCGATGCCGACCCGGGCAACAACCGGCTTGGCAGCCTGGAACAGCTGGTGGAGGCGTCCGGCAGGCTGAATCAGTCGGTTGTGGATGTTGTAGCCGGCGAGTTGGATTATCTGCAACAGGAGCTGCTGCCCCTGGCCGCCGATCAGCTGGGCGCGGGCAGCCGGGATTTCCTGGCCCCTTTCTGGCGGCGTTTGATTCAGGCCGTGTGGGCTGATGATTTTAATCCCGAGAGGCCTGAACTGCATGCAAGCTATATGGCCATCCAGGTAGAGGCATGGGAGCAGGTGCAGCAGAGCATCGAGGCGCAGGCGGATTGGGCTAAACAACCACTGCTGGTGCGCCGTTACGCCCAGGCCAGTGGTCGTCTGCAGCAGAGTGAGCGGGCAGTCTGCTGCTGGTTCAGGCTCTGCTGGGGTTTTCCGGATCAGACCGGGGCCATCGGGAGAGAAGCGGAATCTGACTTGCGGCATCGTTGGCAGTGTTTCGTGGATCTGGAGTCGGAGCTGCCCAACCAGGATTTTCCCGCTTGGTCATTGCTGGAGCAGCCAGGCCTGATCAAACGGCTGGCGGCTGCTGACTGCCTGGCTGATGTGAAAATACCGGAGGACTATCGGGTGACCGCAGAACTGGCGGCAGCTGGTGTCGCCGCAGTGCCCGCCGCCGATCTGATCGAACAGCGGAAACGGCTAAAGGAGTTGAATCCGGAACTGTTTCGCCATTACCTCAAGCGCTTCGGCCGGGGATAGAGAGCCCCGGATTCCGCTGCGCTCCATCCAGGCTACCCGCTATTCCTTCCCCCTCCGGGGGAAGGCCAGAAATGTAGGTCGGATGAGCGCAGCGTAATCCGACAAGTTTTTGATTTTGTTGGGTTACACCCCAAGAGTACTTCCTTCTGGGTGCGCTATCGCTAACCCAACCTGTGTTCCATCCAAGCTACCTGCTATTCCTTCCCCCACTGGGGGAAGGTTAGGATGGGGGTACTGAGATGGGTAAAATCTTATCCACTACCACCGCTGTGTGCAGACAGCCCAATCAGGCGGCGAACTCCTTTTCCTCATCGTCAGGAGAAACAGACTGCACCAACCATTCCCGGATTGACTCGCCCGTATGCTCACAGATCCCACAATCGTGACAGGCGGGTGTCTCCAGGGCCGCCAAAGGCAGCTGTTGGTCCAGGGTTTGCGCGATTGCCGCCGTATGCTTGGAGACGGCTCCTTCGATCTGTTGACGACTTCCTGCTCTCACCTCAAACAGACTGCGTGCCTGCGCGTTGAGGTCACCCATCAGGTCTTCCATATCCTGACAGTGTTCCTTGTGTTCCATTTCTGTTTGCAGCGCCTGCAAGTTTTCATACAGGGCTTGTTTCGGCCGGTCCAGGGACGAAAAACCACTGATATAGTTTCGCTTCCACCTCAGGTGACGCATATTCCACTCAATCACAAAAAAGCTAAATCAATAAGCGCTAATATACTTAATATTTAATTGGATTGCTATGCCCAGCCTGGCCGGCAGAACGTCTCTTTCCCCGGATCCATCCAGGCTACATTCTAAGAATCGCAACCCTCCACACAGGAAATGTACCCAACCGAGGGCGTCATCAACCAAGAACACCTCGCCCGTACCCACCACAGCGGTGCATGTAATTGCTGTGTCGGCATAGAATTCAACGCTCAGGCTACCGGTTTGCGGATCCCATACCTTTGAATGGATGCACGCAGGCAATTATTGCGCGTTTTTTTAGGTTGAAAGTTGCTGTATCTTTGCCTATTCCAGGAGCCGGATGGGCAACTGCACTGAAGATATGCAGGGCGCCAGAGAACAGAGCTCGCCAATGATAGTTTCAATACCCCACCCACTGATTGCACAAGGCGATTAGCGCTGAACAATGTATAGAGTTTGATCTTGACATGACACAATCCAACACAACCCCTGCAACCCATAAGCCAACCGGTAAACCGCTGCTCCCGCCTAAAGAGCAGGAGTATGTCTATCATTGGGGGCGTATCTTTGGCGTTGTCGTTTTATTGCTGGTTCTGGGGGGGCTCGCCGCCTATGGCTACCAATCCTGGTTCGCGTCCTCGCCCCAGGAAGATGCGGAAATGGCGGAAATACCGCCAAAGTCGAAACTTGCGGCAGATGATCAGCAGGTAGATCAGGATCCGGCTAACCAACTACTCGAGGATATTCCTGAGCCCTTTTCCCGTGGAGAGCAAGAAACCTTACCGGCAGAGATTGCTGAGACAGCTGATTCAATGCCTGGCAGTCAGGAGACGGTGAAACCCCTGTTAGAGGAGGCGATCATACAGGGTGATGACCAGTTGCAAGAGACAGTGACAGACAAGCTGATGGAAACTCATCCACCCTTGCCGGAATCATCATCAGATTCAGCTGCCGAGCTGGCGGGTCTCGAAACGACGGGGGAGGTGGCCACCAAGCCTGTCTATTTTGTTGATTCCGAGATTCTAACCGAAACAGAGACCGCTGAAGAATTGCCTGCGGCGCCTTCACAGGATGAGATGAGTCAACCCGAGGCAGGGAGTTCTGCAGAGATCCCAATGGACAGCCAGGCAGAAAGCGTCGGTATTGAAGACAGAGAGATTACCAGCGAGCTGGCGACTGGCCCATTCCAGTTGGGAGAACTCAAGATTCTCAACCCCAGGGCCAAGCGTTTTCTGCTTGCCAGGGCCATATCGAACAGAGAGCCGCTGGGTGAGCTGCAGGATATCCGCTTCAAGGCGGATGGCAGTGCAGTGGTCTGGGCGTACAGCGAAGTCATCGATATGCAAGGCCGTCAGCTCAATTACGTTTGGTTACACGAGGATAGCGAGGTTGCCAGGGTGCCGGTCAATATCCGGGCAAACCGCTGGCGCAGTTATTCGAGCAAGACCATCAACCAGAGCATGAGTGGAGCCTGGCGGGTGGAATTGCAGGATGGCCAGGGCCGTCTGCTGGCCAGTGCTGAATTCTTTTGATAGAAGAAATCTGTAATGAATAAGAAGTTTGGATGGAGTAGGGTATTTTGACCAAAGCAAGACGTAAATTATGTGTGTGGACGGAAGCTGATTTCGAAGTCAATAATTCATCGATCAAGGGAATTGGCAAGGGATTGTTTTCGCTGCGCACCGTTTATCGTGGCGATACCATAGGAGCTTACACGGGGATACTGCTGAACGACGAGGAGTGTTGTTCTGAGATCTACGCCGATTCCCACTACACCCTCTGGTTGTGCAAGGATCACAACATCGTGGCCGAGGGTGAAAACGCCAGTTATACCCGCTATATCAACCACAGCGATAAACCCAACGCGCAATTCGTTGTGTCGACCCGCTGGAAGACCGCACGGGTGGAGGCCCTGAAACGCATCCGGCCTGGTGAGGAAATCTTCCTCGATTACGGGCCTTATTTCTGGGAAGCCGTCGGTATCGATAAAAAGAGCATGAAGTAGGTCGTCAGACCGGAATTTCAGTTGAGTTATTTAGAAAACTGCCAGTTTCTACGCTCTATCAATCTATTCTGGGCATAGCGCAACTCGGTCAGGGTCCATTTCTTGTCGGAAACCACCAGGTACCTGATTTCAGGCATGGGTATCCGACCCTTGGCCGCCCTGATGCGGGGCTTGATAAGAAACAGCAGGGATTTCCACGCTGTTTCCCGGCTGTTCGATTTTTTGGAAGTAAGAGTTGCCAATGAAATAGAGTCGGTCTCCAATCTTGAAGTTCAATAGTCGACGATCTCTTTTATTTTGTAATTCATCATGCCATTCCAGTTCTATCCGCATCCGATTTTCAGAGGAAATAGTATCCACCTCGATACTGATGTCATCGTCTTCACATTTTGACTCAGTCACCCCATTTGCCGATGTTTCTGTACAGACGCTGATCTTCACTTTGCCCTTGCGCCAATGGGTATCCAGTTTGTCGAACATTTTGTTTAAATACCGCTGCTGTTGCCTGGTCAGGAGGGTCGGGGTTATGGACTCATAGAGTTCACTGGATGGTCCGATCAAAATGTTGCCGATCGGGTCGAAACAGGGGACCTCATCCGGGATGAGCTTCTCGGCTGAGGTTGATTTCAAGGGATTTGTCTGTCTGGATGCCCGATGTTTCTGAATGATCTGTTGATAACGCTCGAGCCGTTGATGGGCGCGTTCGACCTCTTCCTGTGTAGGTGGATTGGGAATCTCTACGATCTGGGATTCACACTTTGGTGGCTGGTGGTTTCAGCTAACAGCATGGAGACTGGAATAGCTGGATCAGTCTGCTTGCGGTGCGAACTGGGCCGTTCAATAGGTTGTACCATTACTGTATGGTTTGTCTTTTGCAACATCAAAAAGCCGGAATAGAAACGGCTACATCATCACACTGGGGGATATTCAATGATCAATGAGTTTATTCAAATGGCTGTCAGCAATCTGGATTTATCCGAGGATACTGCACGCTCTGCGACAGGAGGTATTCTGCAACTGATTCAGGAGCAGGTGGGTGGAGAGGATGCCAGTCAGCTGATGCAACAGCTACCCGGCAGCCAGGAGCTGGTAGACAGTGTTTCCGGAGGTTCTTCCGGCAGCGGCTTGGGGGGACTGGTCTCGAAAGTCGGTTCGATGTTCGGGGGGGATCTGGGTTCAGCTGCCGGTTTGCTTGGAATGCTGGGTAACTCCGGCCTGAGCGCAGACAAATTGGGTCCGTTTGCATCACTTTTTGTCGGTTTTCTGAAAAACAAGGCTGACGGTGGGCTGGTCCAGCAGATATTGGACAAGCTGCCTGAACTGAAAGAAATCCTCAACTAATCGGGCATGTGTGGTCAGCGGGTCTGTTGCTGTGGATATGCACCTCTAGCCCAGATCCGGCTCATCGAGTTCGCGTAGGATTACCCGGCGGACATCCTCACGCAGGCGGACCGCCGTGGACCAGCCACTGCCGTCGGGCAGCAATGCTTGAGCCATGACGGCTTCCAGCTGGACACGGCGGGGTTTCCAGACGCCTGCAGGCAACAACTTGCGGGTACCCTTGATGGTGACGGGAACGACCGGCGCGCCGGCCTCGGTGGCGGCCAGGAATGCACCACTGCGAAATGCCAGCAGGCCCGGCTCGCGTTGAAAGGTGCCCTCTGGAAAGAACACCAGAGATTGTCCGGCGCGCAACCGGGGAGCGAAGGTCTCTGCTCCTAAAGCGCTGCGGCGGGTGTCGAAGCGTTCAATGAACAGGGTCTCCAGACGCTGCAGAAAGATGCCTGAGAAGAAGCCCTCTTTGAGTTCCTGTTTGGCCACGTAAGCCGGGTCTCCGGGCAGGGCGTCGATCAGAATCAGGGAATCGAGATAGCTGGCGTGGTTGGCGACCCAGACGCAGGGCTGGTCCGGCGCTGGGCGATTCTGCAGCCCCTCGACCCGTAGCGACACCCCAATTAGTCGGCGCAGAATACGAATGGCCAGACGGATCACGCTCCAGCGCCAGCCAATGCGTGGCAGCAACACCACCGATAACCAGACTGGCGGCACCAGGATGTAGAAAATGAGCCAGGCCCAGCCGGCGTACAGCGTCTCGGTCATCCGCCGGGCGCTACGCAGCAGCCCCAGTCTGGCGCTGGAGAGCAGTATCCGCAGAACCTGCCAGGGCACCCCTCTCGGACCCTGGTGAAGGCGGCCCTGTTCGTACAGGGTGCGCAGGGCAGCGCGCCGGATCTTGCCGCTGGAGGTCTTGAGCACCGTATGAGGTGGGGCCAATATGATCTCATCCGGTGCTATTCCCAGCAGGTCTGACACCTGAGCACGCACCGCAGCACGCAGGCGTTGCAGAGCCTGGGATTCGGTCTCGCGGGTCTCCGCCAGGATCACCAGGCGTTCGGTTCCACTTGCCGGATCCGCGCTGGGGAAGACGGCCACACAGCCCCGGCGGATGCCAGGCACACCGGCCACCGCCTGTTCCAGTTCATAGGGCCAGATGTTGCGCCCACCCCGTACGATCATCTCTTTGATCCGGCCGGTGACATAGATATCCCCAGCAGCCAGATAGCCTCGGTCGCCGGTATCCAGCCAGCCGTCGTGGATCAGATTTTGGGTTGCCTGGGGGTTGTTGAAATAGCCATGGGTTGCTGAGGGTCCCTGGAACTCCAGCCGGCCTTCATGCCGTTCCGGCAATGTCTGCCCATTGGCATTCACCACTCGAACCTTATAACCCTTGAGTGGCCGGCCGCAGGCGACCAGGCTCAGGGAGTCTGTCTCGCTGCCTGGAGCTGGAGTGGCTTCGCCGGCAGTCATGAAAGGTTCACGGCGAATCCGGTCGATGCGCGGACCGCGTTCGGGGGGTGGAAATGCCAGGCCGACTGCGGCCTCGGCCAGACCGTATACTGGCGCCTGGGCGGTGGAGCGGAAGCCGTATGGAGTGAAACGTTGACCGAAGCGCTCCAGGGTGGTGGCGCTGACCGGCTCTGCCCCATTGAAGGCCCAGCGCCATGAGCTTAAGTCCAGCCCTTCGATCTCTTCCGGGCGGATCTTAGACAGACAGAGTTCATAGCCGAAATTGGGTGCTGCGGAAAGGCTTCCCTGATGCTGCTGGATTGCTCGCAGCCAACGGCTGGGCCGGGTGAGAAAACGCAACGGTGACATCACCACCAGGGGCATTCCGTAGTACAGACTGCCCAGCCAGGCGCCAATCAGACCCATGTCGTGATACAGGGGCAGCCAACTGACGAACACATCCGAAGAGGAGGCCCCGACCGCTTCTCCCATGGCGCGAATGTTGGCCAGCAGCTGGGCATGAGTCAGCATCACCCCCTTGGGATCGCCGGTGCTGCCGGAGGTGTACTGTAAAAAGGCGATGTTGCCGGCGGTGCGGGCGACGGGTGTCCGCTCAGTCTCTACATTGGCCAGATCCTCCCAGCCCAGGATATGCCGGAGAGTGCCGGCCTGAGCCTTCAGCAAACGCGCCACGCCTTGTGCTTCAGGTACAGTGATGAGTAACTGCGCACCTGCGTTGGCCAGGATGCGGCCGTGACGGCGCAGATGCTCCTCCAGCTGGGAGGGGCGTGTGGGTGGATAGATGGGCACAGGCACCGCCCCGGCCAGCAGAATGCCGAAAAAGCTGAAGAAGTAGCCCCATCCGGTGGGCAGCATGATGGCGACCCGGTCACCGGCTTGCACCCCACGCTCCAAGAGTCCACCCGAGACCCGGCTGGCGCCCTGCCAGAGCTCGGCATAGTTGATCGGTTCAGGCTCATCGCTGTCACCATAGAGCAGAATATGCATGCGCTCCGGGTGTGTCTGCAGATGCCAATCCAGTGCCTGGATCAAGGTTGTTGCATGGTCAGGGGCCTGCTGGCGGGATCCGCCGGGCATTGGGGTGGGCTCTGCGGCAGATGTTTGGGGAACGCCGCGGGCGGTGTTGATCAGTTCGAGTAATGCCCTGGGGGATTCCGCGAGCAGGGCGTGGTCCGGCAGAGAGACTCCAAATTCATCCTCGACCCGGGTCAACAGTTCGGTCCGGCTCAGGCTGTCCAGACCCAGGTCCCGGTCCATGCCGCTGTCCAGTGACAGATGGTCCGCTGCCTGGGCGTGCGACGGTGATTCACGCAGCAATCCCTCGATCAATGCGAGCAAATGACTTGCAGCCATCTCCCGGCTTTGGGTTTTCTCTTCAGTCCGGCTTATTTGAGTCATGATGGATCCAACACTTCCCTTAAGGAAGTATGGACTGATTTCAACGTTGTTGAGGGCGACACTGAGGTTTTCGATCTCGTATTACGAAATCACGATACGGGGATGCAAGTCCAATCAACGCAATAACTCGTTTTGGAAGCCGAAACAAAGGCAGGACTCGTGTAATGATTTTGGGCTAGGCATTCCCACGTGGAACGTGGGAATGTAAAAAAACGTTACTCCATTTTTTCCTTGATGGCCTCTGCGGCCTCCTCAGCAGACTCTGCAACGTCAGAGGCTGCCTCTTCGATTGCATCCCCGGCTTTTTCTGCAGGCTCTTTTTCACAAGCAGACAGTCCGATGAGTAGCAGTCCTGAAATCAATGCGGCGGGGATTGCCTTGTACAGTTTCATATCCGATCTCCGTATGGTTTTATTGGGAAGTACATTCTAATACAGACTGGATACCAGTAATCATGACAGATTCACAAAACAACTGAGATATGGCGGCAGACCCTCATTCAGTTGCTGAGTCGTTGCAGACCTTGCAGGCGGTTGCTGTCATCGATCAGCAGTTCAAAACGGCCCTGCACACCCTGCTTGGTGACAAAGGGCCGCAGTGCATTGGCGGGAAACTCGATACGGCGGCCGTCTTCCGCGACTACCGAGACGCTTTTTGCACGCCCCTGGTAATGGCTCAGGTAACGCTCGGCAGAGAGGTTCAAAGAGAAGCGGATAGGGTTTGGCATGGGAAAACTCAGCTTTATTTGGCAAACCTTAGCAGAAAAGGCGAGAGATAGTGCTCGCTCTCCTTGGTGTAGACCCGCTCCGATTGGTAGATAGTCAACAGCCTGAAACGGCTGGGTTGCCTCTGACGGGCGAAGGTCAGGGTGGAAACTTTCGCCATATTGTGGCTGCGACCCCGAAGGTCTGTTTGATGGATCAGGTGGAGTCCGTAACCGAGGGCCATGCTGGTAAACTCTGTGGTTGCATGGCTGGGGAGCAACAGGTAGAACAGTCCGTGATCACCGAGCAGTCTCTCCACGCAGCCTAACAAATCCGGAAATGGCAGCAGATCGGTGTGGCGGGCCTGGCGTCTGAGCTGATCTGAGGCTTTGCTGTGGTTATGAAAAAAAGGTGGATTGCTGATGATCAGGTCATAGCGATTCTGAGTCTCTTCGGTAAACTGCTGGATGGAGCCATGCACTGCTGTTAAACGCTCGCTCCACGGACTGTTGGCGAAATTGCTGCGGGCTTCATCACAGGCCTGTTCGGTAAGTTCCACCCCGGTGACCTGGGATGCGCCCAGTTGCGCCGCCATCAAGGCCAGTAAGCCGGTGCCGGCGCCGATATCCAAAACCTCTTCTCCTCCTTTGACCGGAGCCATGGCGCCGAACAGCGTGGCGTCGGTACAGACCTTCATGGCCGACTTTTCCTGCTGGACGGAAAACTGCTGAAAGTGAAAGGTCGACATGGTTCAACGTGGATGAGATGTCCCACTATTGATTTCGCCAAAAGTCAGCACATTCTTGCTGTTGTGTTCAATGCAATAATGGATGAACCCGTCCCAGCCTTGACGATAGGTTTCACGGCTCTCCACAAAGCCATAGTTATGATCACCCTGCAATTGTAGAAATCGTTTGGGTTCCCGGGCCCGTTCAAACAGCTCCCAGCCATGGGCATAAGGGATGATCTCATCCTCAGCACTGTGGATAACCAGAATGGGCATCTCGATATTCGGTAAACGGCTACGGGTGTCATATTGGAATTTCGCCAGGGTCTTCGCCGGAAACCAGGGGTAGAGTTCGGCTGCCATATCCGGGATCGAGGTAAATGTGGATTCCAGCACCAGCCCCAGGGTCTGATACCGTTCCGCCAGGTAGGCAGCCACCGATCCACCGAGAGAACGGCCGAACAGCAGGATCTCACCACTGGGAATCCCTCGAATATCCGTCAGGTAACTCCAGGCCGCTTCCGCGTCCTGATAGATGCCTGCCTCGGTGGGTTGTCCCTCGCTGTTGCCGTAGCCCCGGTAGTCGAAGATGAACACGGCCAACCCCAGTTGGTGAAACAGCTGCAGGGATTCGAGCCGGTGGGAGATGTTGCCGGCATTGCCATGCAGGAAGAGCAGGGTTGCACGGGGTTGTTCTACAGGCACAAACCAGCCTTCCAGACTCAGCCCATCCGAGGTGACCAGCTCCACCCTTTCATAAGCCAGTCCAATCCGTTGCGGTGTGGCGCCGACCTGGCGGCTGGGGATGCCGGGCAGATGGATCAGATTGGCCTGATTGAGATAGACATAGAGCAGCAAGGCGAGGTAGATCAATCCTCCAACCAGGATCAGCGGGGCAATTGTTTTCAAAGAGGAAGCGACCATGGGCTCATCTCTCCGGAACGGCGTGGAAATGCTTTAATTAAGTTAGGGACAGCGGTCAACAACAAGGTCAATAACATGGGTGAAGTATTCGATTATGTGGACGAACTGGGTCCTACCAAGATTATGCACGTCTATGAGCCGACCAGCGAGCTGAAAGGTGTGCTGGTGATCGATAATGTGGCGGCTGGTCCCTCCATCGGAGGTCTGCGCATGGCGCCAGATGTGAGCACCCGGGAGTGCGCGCGGCTGGCGCGGGCCATGACCCTGAAGAATGCCGCCGCCGGTCTGCCCCATGGCGGCGGTAAGTCGGTGCTGTTTGGTGATCCGAAGATGCACCGCGAGGAGAAGGAGCGGCTGATCCGGGAATTCGCCTGTGCCCTGAAAGGAGAGACGGACTATATCTTCGGTCCCGACATGGGCACCGATGAGGAGTGCATGGCCTGGGTGCGGGATGAGATTGGACGCGCCGTGGGTCTGCCCCGGGAGGTGGGCGGCATCCCCCTGGATGAGATCGGCGCCACCGGCTGGGGCATCAGCCATGTGGTGGATGTGGCCCTCGACTACTGCGATTTCAAACTGGAAGGGGCTCGGGTGGCGGTGCAGGGTTTCGGTTCGGTGGGACGGCATGCCGCCGGTTTTCTGGTGCGCAAAGGGGCGGTGCTGGTGGCGGCGGCAGACTCCAAGGGTACTATCTACAATCCGGATGGCCTCGATTTGGAGGCGCTCAATTGCCTGAAGGCGGAGGGCCGCAGTGTTATCGACTATACCCACGGCAAGAAGCTGAAGCGCGATCAGGTCATCGATGTGGCGTGTGATATCTGGATCCCCGCTGCCCGCCCGGATGTGATCCATGAAGACAACGTGGAACGTTTGCATACCCGGCTGGTGGTGGAGGGGGCCAACATCCCCATCACCCCTGGCGCCGAGAAGATCCTGCACGAGCGGGGTGTGCTCTGCGTGCCCGATTTCATCGCCAATGCGGGCGGCGTGATCTGCGGCGCCATGGAGTATCAACAGGCGAGCCAGACAGTGGCGATGCAGACCATCGAGGAGAAGCTGCGGATTAATACTGCCCAGGTGCTGGAAGAGTCCCAAAAGCAGCAGATCCTGCCCCGGGAGGCGGCGGTGAATATGGCGATGGAACGGGTCAAGCGAGCCATGACATATCGGCGTTGGTCCACCTTCTGAGGGAATTTTGCAGATGGTCTCCAACGCTCAGTCAAAACAGTCCCTCCCCCCACCGGGGGGAGGCTCGCCTCTCACGGCATCCTGCCTTCCGAGGCATTTGTACATCCATGGTACGGCAGGAGGGGGGGCGATGTACCGCATACGCTTCCATGGCCGGGGCGGACAGGGCATGAAGACCGCCAGCCGTATCCTGGGCACAGCCTTCTTCATCGAGGGTTTCGAGGTGCAGGATGCGCCCCGCTATGGAGCAGAACGGCGCGGCGCACCGATCTTCGCCTTTGTGCGGGCCGCCCGTGAGCCGATCCAGGAACGGGGCATCATCCGCCAGGCCGATCTTGTGGTGGTGGCGGACGATACTCTGGTGCCGGTTCCGGCGGCCGGGGTGCTGGCGGGTTGTGACGCCCAGACAGTGCTGCTGATCAACAGTCATCAACCCACAGAAGTCTGGAAGGAACGCCTCAACCTGAGTGGTCCGGTATTGACCCTGCCCGCGCATGAAGAAGTGGCGGATCGGGCGGAACTGCCCTACGTGGGGGCCGCCTGCGCCGGGGCTGCCGCACGCTTGAGCGGAGTGATCGGCCTGGCGAGCCTGGAGCAGGCTATTGGCGAGGAGCTGGGCCATCTGGGTGATCAGGTGGTGGCGGTCAACCGGGAACGGGCCTCCCGTACCTATGAAATGCTGGTGGAACAGGCAGGTCTGGTCAAGGGTGAAAGGGCCATCACGGCTGAAGATTGGCAGGCTCCGGACTGGATTGAACTGCCTTTCGAAGAGGCGGATGTGAGCGCTCCGGCGATCCACGCCGGCCTGACCAGCGAAGCCCTCAAGACCGGCTCCTGGCGCACCATGCGGCCGTTGGTGGATTACGATCGTTGTAACCGCTGCTGGTGGGTTTGCAGCACCTTTTGCCCCGACGGGGCGATCCGGGTGGATGAGGAGAAATACCCCCGGATCGACTACGACCACTGCAAGGGCTGCCTGATCTGCGTAGCCCAGTGCCCGCCCCATGCAATCAGTGCGGTGGCGGAACACGAGGTCCAGAGCGAGGAGGCGGTATCGTGAAACGCAGACTACTGACCGGCAATGGCGCGGCGGCCTGGGCCGCCCGCTTGGCCAATGTTGACTATATACCGGCCTTTCCCATTACTCCCCAGACCGAGATTATCGAGAGTCTGGCCGACTGGATCGACAGCGGTCAGATGCCCGGCCGGCTGGTCACCCTGGAGTCGGAGCACTCCATGCTCACCGCTGCCGGCGCTGCCGCCACCACCGGGGTGCGGGTGTTCAGCGCTACCTCCAGCCAGGGTCTGCTGTATGCCATGGAGATGCTCTACACCGTGTCGGGCTGGCGTGCGCCCTTCGTGCTGGTGAACGTCTCCCGCGGGCTCTCCGCGCCCATCACCCTGGAGCCGGATCACAACGATATCCTGGCGGCGCGGGACAGCGGTTTTCTACAGATTCACTGCGCCACCTGCCAAGAGGTGCTGGACAGCGTGCTGCTGGCCTATCGCCTGGGGGAGGATGAGCGGGTGCGCCTGCCGGTGCTGGTCAACATGGACGGTTTTTATCTTTCGTTTACCCGGGAGCCGGTGGAGATTCCCAAAATTGAACAAGTGGCTGAATTCCTGCCACCCTTCCAGGTTGGCGAGATCCGCTTTCGCGCCAGCGCCCCGGAGAGTCAGGCGGTGGCGGTGCTGGGGGGCGGTCCCTACTCTTACTTCCGCTACGAGACCCATCTGGCCGCCCGCAATGCCATCCAGGTCTACGCTGAGCTGGCGGATGAATTCGAGCAGGCCTTCGGCCGCCGTCACGAGGCGGTCGAGTGCTATCGCTGCGAGGAGGCGGAGTATCTGTTCGTGATGATCGGTTCCTTCGCCACCAAGGCCAAGGCGGCGGTGAACAGTCTGCGCGAGGCTGGCTGGTCTGTCGGCCTGGTCAGACCCCGGCTGCTGCGGCCTTTCCCGGATACAGAGATCCGGCGTCTGCTGGCAGGCCGGCGGGCGGTGGCGGTGATAGACCAGAATATTTCCTTCGGCGCCGGCGGGGTTTTGCATGGAGAAATTGCAGCGGCCCTCTACGGTCAGCCGGATGCCCCACCGGTGCTGGCCAGTTTCATCGGCGGCCTGGGTGGCCGGGATATTCCAGCCGAGGAGTTCTACCAGATCGCCAAGGTGATCCGCGATGCTGCCGAGCAGGGGGAAACCCCACCACCGCGTCTGCTCTATACCGGAACCGAGCTGCGTGAGACCCGCAAGCTGCAGGCCATCGCCCGGGTAGAACGGGCCGGTTTGGGAGGTGAGGCATGAACGAGACCGCCTTCAAAAACGTCAAGTCCTTACCCTCCAGTCATCTGTTGGGGACAGGTACGCCGATGTGCGCCGGCTGCGGCGGCCTGGAGGCGCTGCATGAGATCTATGACGTGCTGGGGGAGAATAGCGTATTCGTCAATGCCGCAGGCTGCATGACCCTGCTGGCGGTTTATCCCTTTACACCGTTTCGTGGCTCCTGGCTCTATACCGCCATGGCTTCCGCTCCAGCAGGGGCTCAGGGTATTCGGGATGCGCTGGACATCCTGCAACAAAAGGGTGAGATAGGTCCGGAGGAGGATATGCAGGTGGTGGCCCTGACCGGCGACGGCGCCGCTTACGGCATGGGGCTCTCCGCCACCTCCGGGGCGATCGAACGGAAGCTGGATTTTCTCTACATCTGCTACGACAACGAGGGTTACGGGAATACCGGACAGCAGTACTCCGGTGCTACTCCTCACGGGGCGAAGACCGCCACCAGTTTGGGGCTGAGCGGGTTTGCCGGTTACAAGAAGCCCCTGTTCGATATCTGGGCGGCGCACCGGCCCGCCTATGTGGCCACGGTGATCGGCGCCGAGCCTCTGGATCTGGCGCGCAAGATCGAGAAGGCGAAGGCGCTCAAGGGGCCGCGCTTGATTATCGCCCTCTCGCCCTGTCCCACCGGTTGGGATTTCGACCCCAAGGAGTCGGTGAACATTGGCAAGCTGGCGGTGAAGACCGGGGTCTGGCCGCTGAAGGAGTATCTGGATGGCCGGGTGGTGCATACCAAGCTGCCGCCGCGCCGGCTGCCGGTGGAGCGTTATCTGGAGACCCAGGGGCGGTTTCGGCATCTGTTCCAGCCGCGGCGGCAGGAGGCGTTGTTGGCGGAGATTCAGCAGCGGGTTGATGGGTATTGGGAAGGGGTGGAATCATGAGTCTTCAGCAAAAAAGCTACTGCCACCGCGGCGGCGAGCCACCCCTGACCGGCGCCACCATCCCGGAACACTTTGCCCAGATTGTTGAGCGCTTTCCTAACCAGGAAGCGGTGGTCTCCCTGCCGCAGCAACGTCGCCTGAGCTACAGCGAATTCGCCCAGGCAGTGGACAGGCTGGCGCTGGGGTTGCTCGGTAGTGGCTTTGGCAAGGGCAGTCGCATCGCGGTCTGGTCGACCAACAACATCGAGTGGCTGCTGCTGCAGATGGCTACCGCCCGCATTGGTGCGATTTTGGTGAATATCAACCCAGCCTACCGGCCTCGCGAACTGGCCTATGCCCTGCAGCGCTCGCAAGTGGAGGGGCTGTTCGTCATTCCCTCATTCCGCAAGAGCGACTATGTGGCAATGTTGCTGGAATTGCTGCCTGGGTTAGGGGAGGAGACGGTCGAGGGAGTGAATTCGCCCGATTTTCCCCATCTGCAAAAGGTCGTGATCTACGATCCAGTCCAACCGGAACAGACCAGCCGTCCAGCTTCAGGCTTCTCTATCTGGCAAGAGGTGCTGGCTGCGGGGGAGGGGATTACAGTCGAACGGCTCGATGAGATCACTATTTCCCTGGACCGGGATGACCCGATCAACATCCAGTACACTTCGGGCACCACCGGTTTTCCCAAGGCGGTGCTGCTGACCCACCACAATATCCTTAATAATGCCTGGTTCAGCGCCCAGGCGATGCATTTCACCGCACAGGACCGGCTCTGTGTGCCGGTGCCCTTTTACCACTGCTTCGGCATGGTGCTGACCAATCTGCTGTGTCTTTCGGTGGGGGCCTGCATCGTCATCCCCTGTGAACATTTCGATGCCCACGCGGTGCTGCGGGGAGTGGAGATCGAACATTGCACCGCCATTCATGGGGTGCCGACCATGTTCATCGCGGAGCTGGAAGATCCCGATTTCGGCAGCTTCGATCTCAGCAGTTTGCGCACCGGCATCATGGCGGGAGCGCCCTGTCCGGCGCCCTTGATGAAAAGGGTGATGCAGGAGATGCACTGCCGGGAGATCCTCATCGGTTACGGCCAGACCGAGGCCTCACCCCTGACCCATCTGACCACCCGTGACGACGACCTGCAGCGGCGCACTGAGACCGTAGGCGCCAATCTGCCTCATCAGGAGGTCAAGGTGGTTTCGACCGAGGATGGCCGGACCTTGCCGGTGGGAGAGATCGGCGAGATCTGTTTTCGCGGTCACCATATCATGCGCGGTTACTACAACGATGCGGAGGCCACGGCCAAGGCAGTGGATGAGGCGGGCTGGTTGCGTTCCGGGGATCTCGGCAACATGGATGAGGCAGGCTATGTGCAGATCACCGGTCGCTTGAAGGAGATGATCATCCGTGGCGGTGAAAATATCTATCCCAGGGAGATCGAGGAGGTGATCTTCACCCATCCAAAAGTGGCGGAGGTGGCGGTATTCGGGGTGCCGGATGCCTTCTATGGGGAGGAGATCGCCGCCTGGGTGCAGCTCCACTCGGGTGAAACGATGAGTGAGGAAGAGTTGCGCGATTACCTGCGGGAAGGTATCGCCCACTTCAAGGCGCCCAGATATATCTGCTTCGTCGAGGAGTTTCCCATGACCGTGACCGGCAAGCTGCAGAAATTCCGCATGCGCGAGATGATGGTAGAGATGCTGAAGGCATGACTACAATAAAATCAATCGATTACTACAAGATTCTCGGAATTCCCAGGGATGCGGATCAGCAGGCCATCAAACAGGCCTTCAAACACCTGGCCATGAAATACCATCCGGATCGCAACAAGTCGCCGGACGCAGAGCAGCGTTTCAAGGAGGTGGCCGAGGCTTATGCGGTGTTGAGTGATCCGAAGAAACGCGCCGCCTACGATGCCCAGGGGCATGCCGGTGTGGCGGGTTTTTCCATGGATGACCTGTATGGTGATATCAACTTCGATGAGATCTTCGGCTCCCATGGTTTTGCCGGCTTTGGCCTGAATGATGATCTCTTCTCGCGTTTTTTCGGGGCAGGAGCAAGGCGTAGCGAACCGCGCGTCGTGCGTGGCGGCAATATTCGACTGAGCCTCTCTATACCGCTTGAGCGGGTTGCCCTG
>JBDLIT010000066.1:0-21243 GCA_039714735.1 Pseudomonadota bacterium | reverse complement strand
CAACCGATAGGCTGAGAAAAAGGCTGGAGGTGTTCATTGACTACATTGCTTGCACGATAGAACCCCTGCGTGGCGGAAGAAGTTATAAGAGGCCTAAATAAAAAATGAAAAACAAGCGGTACTATTGTGCTTACAAGAGAGCACGGTAAATTTATAGGGTATGGCTTAACTTAATGGCATTGAGGTAACGTCCCTCCTTGCTCCCCTTAGTCCGGGCGATTCAAGGCTACGGCAGAATATGAATCTCGCCGATCATTGTGTTGCTGTTACACCCCGGCGCGATGATGTATTTGAAGTCTTGAGTGGCTGTGCTGGATTGCGATGTCTTTCGGAATGTATGTCCATGCACGAACGGGAAGGGATCCCGCAACTTTTGTATGGAGCTATCGACACGCCGCAACGCGTGAAATTGATTGTCCCAGTTGCCCAACGTCCGACCATCGAACGAACTCTCCGCGTTACCATCTTCGTCCAGGAGATCTACCTGATAGACCTCGATAAACACAGCCTCCGCATTGAGGGCATTGGCCATCGTCGATCCGAGCTCCTCGGGAGTGGCCTCACCTCGCAGTGAGTTGCCAAGGGTATTCTTGGTCTGAAAACCGATAAACTGACCTTGATCTCGTGCCTCCAAAGCCCAACGATTCGGGGCATGACCCTCCGTATTAAGGGCGTTGTGTTGCACCACAAAGCGGATGCCATGTTGGTCAGCGCCCTGCT
Source organism: Pseudomonadota bacterium (assembly GCA_039714735.1). Classification (GTDB taxonomy): domain Bacteria; phylum Pseudomonadota; class Gammaproteobacteria; order Chromatiales; family Chromatiaceae; genus JASJBU01. The sequence goes on along the minus strand of JBDLIT010000066.1, from coordinate 20,523 downwards.
GAAGGATTTGTTCCGTTTGTTCGGTGCCTCCGGGCAAGAGGAATTGCGGCGCACGATCTGCCTGCACCGTAGTGCTGTAGTAACCGGTCTCATCGACTACATCTTGCCCCTCGTATTCACCGGCATTGTTGACCAATGGGAAACCGGCCTGAATGAGCATGTAGCTCATGTCTTTTTCAGGAAATTCCCGCGCCAACAGTGCAGTCTGCAGGGTATAAAACTCGTACAGGGCGGCGGGGGTGTAATTGCCTAGCACACTCCACACCTGGGGATTGCAAATACACGGCTTCGTCGTCGGCTCCGGTAAATCAACCGTTGGTTCAACACAATTGCACCGATCATTGGTGAGTCCGTTAACGCTGTTGGACCAGCAACGGTGGGGTAGCCGCGCCTCCGCTGTAAAAAGGTTGGCGCCCGCCGGTTTGATATAGGCGAGGGCTTGGTACCAACCGTTGTTCTCCTTGATATGTGCGGCGGCAGCTTCCAATAGCTCAAAGTAATGCGTACGGTAATTGGGGTCCGCAGGGCTGCCGAGTACCATGTGTATCCCGCATTTTCCTTCCTTTGGGAAGGTGGGGGCACCCGACAATGACAAGGCCTCGACTGCTGAGGCTTGTGCAATCGCCGGATCGAAAATCCAGGCTGGTGTCCCATCGCATACCTGCGTGTCTTCGTTACATCTTTGCCCGGCTTTGATTTCCAAGCTGAACATTTTGCCGTTCTCGACCACCTCTTCAATATTCCGATCCAGAACTTGCCAATCGAATTGACCGGGCCCCAGGTGCAGGTCCGACCATTTGATGCGCAACGCCACGCCGGTAAAGTCTGCGCTCCGTAATACCGGGTCTATCGTGAAGGGTAGGAAATCGGCCCCGGGCTGTTTCTCCGGGCTCATTGCGAAAACACCCGACACCGCGCGACGCATGGGGCCGGTGAATTCGTTCAGGTCTTCAGGATCATAGGGTTTGTACTCGCGGCACACGGCGGGTATCGGTTGACCCGTTGCCGGGTCGAGCGGGACTAAAAGCAAGTCAATGGGAATGACCGATTCACCGCGTTGGAAAAACGACCATAGTACGGTATCGCCATCGTTGATGAAGAGTTCACGCGGGACAAACGATCCATCCTCAAAGATGCTGACAACGTGAGCTGTGGTGGTGCCGCCACTGAGATCCAAACAGTCGGTCTCGGTATCGTTGCGGACTTTATCGCAGGCCGCCTTTGTGGCAGCCAGGTTGGCGATGTTGGTGCTGAAGCTGCTGCTGCAGGATGCGGACGCCCATTCGGCTATCTCCTCGCAATTAGCTGCGCTCGAGGTGCGCGCTCCAGTAATCGAGGGCTTGACGGTTGAACCACCGACGATGGGTACGCCGGCGACTGCATAACCACTTGCCGCCAATGTACAAATCAGAACCATAACTGCGCCAACTCTTGTCGCCATCATGATTATGCTCCTGTCTGAGTGAAAGAAAAGGACCCGGAAGTTCAACCCCTCTTCCAGGCTGATTTGGATGAGTGGTTGATGTACTGCAATGAACAGCGAACGCATCATGGTGTAGGCTGCCCTTGATCTGACATACACGCCATCGTTGTTTCAAATGACAAGGTGTATACAAGTGCAGATTATTTTTTCTTCATCCCAACACTCCCTTAAAGTGTAGATTCTAATTCTTTAAATGCAAAAAACTGACTACCCGTCTCATTATCTCAGTTGGGGACAAGTTCGGCGGTGCACTGACCAATATATGAATATGGTCCTTGCTCACCACTCCTTTCAATATCCGGATTTCAAATGCCTCACAGCTTTAACGTACTACAGATCTGTCAGATCTGGGGACACGATGAAAGCGCCGGGATAACGGGCATAGAGTAGGGGATGAAAGAGCCCTACATGAAAGAAGAAGCCGCTCCATCATGGCCCCGTGTCATGTGCGGGCAGCCGCGAGGGATGCAATATGGGTGGGGATCACACGACGCGCGGACAAGCCACTGAATGCGGTATTAATTCGAGCCAGTGGATATGGGTTGTTGCCTGATCACTCATTCAGCGTATGCTGTTCCCCTATGTGAGAATTGAGAGGTGTCTACCATGAAAAGAATGGCCTGCCTGCTGGTTGCCTTGTTGCTGCCGGGATTGCTCCATGCAGTGGAGCAGCGTTTCATCAGTATCGGTACGGGTGGATTGACGGGGGTGTACTACCCCACGGGCGGGGCGATCTGCCGGCTCCTGAACAGAGACCGGCGGGAGCATGGCATTCGCTGTTCCGTGGAATCCACCGGTGGTTCCATCTTCAATCTGAATACCATCGCCAATGGTGAGCTGGATTTCGGTGTGGCCCAATCTGACTGGCAATATCATGCGTACCATGGCAGTTCCAAATTTGCAGCCAAGGGCCCTAACGAAGGCTTTCGCGCAGTGTTTTCGATTCATAGCGAACCCTTCACGGTGATGGCGAGGCGCGACAGTGGTATCAATCAGTTTTCCGATCTGAAAGGCAAGCGGGTGAATATCGGCAACCCCGGATCGGGTCAGCGCGGCACCATGGAGGTGTTGATGAAGGCGCTGGGCTGGAATAAATCGGACTTCAAGCTGGCGTCGGAACTCAAGGCCACGGAACAGGCGAGGGCGCTTTGTGATAACAAGATTGATGCGATGATTTACACCGTCGGGCATCCCAATGCCTCGATCAAGGAGGCCTCGACCGCCTGTGAAACACGCTTGGTGCCGGTCAACGGAGCGGCGATCGATACATTACTTGAAGGGAACTCTTATTACGCCCCGGCGTCCATCCCTGCCGGGATGTATCGGGGCTCTGATCAGGCAACCGATACGTTCGGGGTCAAGGCGACCCTGGTGACATCCGCCAAGATTGATGCAGAGGTGGTCTATCAGCTGGTCAAGGTGGTATTCGAGAATCTGGACAAGTTCCGTAAGTTACATCCCGCCTTCAGTAATCTTCAGGCGCAAGCGATGTTGCAGGGGAATTCAGCCCCATTCCATCCGGGCGCAGTTCGTTATTTCAAGGAAGCGGGTCTGATTGAATAGCAGACCTTTCGATGCTCCCCACGGCTGCACACGGCCGTGGGGGGGCAGGTGGCTGATTGGGTCAAAGATCGTTTACATACCCCAAACCAGCGCAAAATAGTATTTGAAATCATTCTTTTCCACATCGCCCGTGGCTTCAGAGTCGTATTCGTTGCTCAGGCCGACCTTCATCGCAAGTTTGCCACTCTCTTCAATCTTCATCTTCCAGTCGAAAGTCGTAATATTGCGGTACTCTCCGCCATTCTCCAGGCTGGGGTAGAAAGTGGTGTTGAAGTCGATGGATTCCCGCTCGGAGATCGTCCAGCCCACATGCATACCCAGCAGGGCCTCCGGGGTGAGATCCTCATCTGCATCGCCATATGTCTTGTTGACACCTAGACCCATGCGGCCGCTGATGTCCCAGATCTTGTTTTTCACGAACTGGTAACCCGGACCCGCAGAGAGTGCGATCCGATGATCCCAATCCTTGTACTCGTCCCAGTCATAACGCCCCTGAGCAAATGCAAACCAGGCGGAGTCTGTCCAGAGCCAGTCCTTTTCCAGATCGGCAAAGAACTGGTTGCGGGACTCCTCGCCATCGCTGCTGGCGTTGTCATAGGCAGTACGGAATTTCCAGACATCTTCGCTGTCTTCGTAGTCGGCCTTGAAACCGGCGTGTGCGCTCAGGGATTCTGAGTTTCCGCTGGAACCATTGATTCCGATATCCAGTTCCCGCTTCCATCCCTGCAACAGGCCAGTGGAGAGGAGACCTTCATCAGACTTTACGGGTTCTTCTGCCATTACATTGAATGAACAGAGTGATATGGTGGTGGCGAGTGCTAAACAGCGAGCAGCTTGAGTCATTATTCCCGGATCCTTGTTCGTGAACCAAATTTTCAAAGCCGCATAAACTAACATGCCACGCCATAAATTTCTTCTGCGAAATGTTAAATCTTTGGATTTCTGACCATGAGCCAGGCTGAACCGGCAACCCAACTGGATAGAGTCGAAGCGGTTGAATATGGAGGCCGGCAACCCGCTGGTTGGCAGAAGCAGTTGCTGATGGGGACTGCACTCTGCTGGTCGCTGTTTCAGCTCTGGGTGGCGTCACCCATCCCCTTCGCGCTGAGCTTTGGGGTATTCAACGATACCGAGATACGTTCGATCCATCTCGCCTTTGCAATCTTTCTGGTCTATTGTTCATTTCCGTTTCTGCGCGGGCGTATCAGCCACAAAATCCCCCCGCCTGATTTTATTCTGGGGCTGATCGCGGCATTTTGCGCGGCCTATCTGTTTATCTTTCAGGCAGAGCTTGCGGAACGGGCCGGTGATCCGACGCGTCTGGATATCCTGGTGGCGGTGGCCGGCATGCTGTTGCTCCTTGAAGCGACCAGGCGCGCCCTGGGATGGCCCTTGAGCATTATTGCCACGCTCTTTCTGGTCTATACCTTTGCCGGACCCTGGCTGCCCGATCTGCTGGCCCATAAGGGGGCATCCGTGCAGCGCGTGGCCTCACACCAGTGGCTCTCCACCGAAGGGGTTTTTGGGGTGGCGGTGGGTGTCTCCGCCGGTTTCGTATTCCTATTTGTATTGTTCGGCAGCCTGCTGGAACAGGCCGGGGGTGGACAATATTTCATCCGGGTGGCCTTCGCGCTGGTCGGGCATATGCGCGGCGGACCCGCCAAGGCGGGGGTGCTGGCCTCGGGTCTCACCGGCATGATCTCCGGCTCCTCGATCGCCAATGTGGTGACCACCGGCACTTTTACCATACCGCTGATGAAGCGGGTGGGATTCAGCGGGGTGAAGGCAGGCGCCATCGAGGTGGCGGCGTCCACCAATGGCCAGATCATGCCGCCGGTAATGGGCGCGGCTGCCTTTCTGATGGTGGAGTATCTGAATATCTCCTACCTGGAGGTGATCAGGCATGCCTTTCTGCCGGCGCTCCTGAGTTATCTGGCATTGATGTATCTGGTACACATCGAAGCCGTGAAAGCGGGAATGCAGGGTCAGGCAAGACTCCATGTCAGCCCATTGAAATGGCGTCTGTTGAGCTGGGGGTTGATGCTGTCCGGTCTGACGCTGTTTTTCAGTCTGGCCTATTGGGTCGTGAATGGCATTAATCAGCTATTTGGGGAGACCGGATTCTATCTCAACTCCGCCCTGATCCTCTTGCTTTATATTGGCTTGATCTATACCGAGGTGCGATTCGGGCTGAAGCCTGATGACAATGCACAGGCCCCGGCATCGACACGCAAGGCGCTGCTGGAGGGGCTGCATTTTCTGCTGCCGATTCTGGTGCTGGTCTGGTGCCTGACACTGTTGCGGCTGTCGCCTGCCACGGCGGTCTTTTATGCGATCTGTCTGATGATCCTGATGCAGCTGACCCAGGATGGCCTGCGCGCCGTATTTGCGGGGAACGACCTGCTGCCCGGGCTGCGCAGGGGTTTCTCATCACTGCTCGTGGGGCTGGAGAATGGCGCCCGAAATATGATTGGTATTGGGGTTGCCACCGCCACGGCGGGTGTCGTGGTCGGCACCGTGAGCCTGACCGGTATCGGCCAGGTTCTTGGGGAGTTGATTGAAACCCTCTCCCTGGGATCGGTGTTTCTGATGCTGTTGCTGACTGCGGTGGTCTGCATGATCCTGGGCATGGGGCTACCGACCACCGCCAACTATATCGTGGTCTCGACCCTGATGGCGCCGGTGATCGTGCAGCTCTCCGCGGCCCACGGGCTGGAGATTCCGCTGGTGGCGGTGCATATGTTTGTCTTCTATTTTGGAATATTGGCGGATGACACACCACCGGTGGGATTGGCGGCCTATGCCGCCGCAGGACTTTCGGGGGCAGACCCGATCCGTACCGGTCTGCAATCCTTCTATTACGACATCCGAACCGCGATTCTGCCCTTCATGTTTGTCTTCAACACGGAATTGTTGTTGATCGGGGTGGAGACAGCTGGGCATTTTCTCACGGTTGCCGGCCTGGGTCTGGTTGCGATGCTGTTGTTTGTCTCCGCCACTCAGGGATGGCTGCTGATGAGAAACCGTTGGTGGGAGAGTCTGCTGTTGCTGCTGATCGCCTTCTCTCTGTTTCGCCCCGATTTCTGGCGGGACAGGCTGTTTGACGCCGTTGACCTCAAACCCACAACAACCATCGAGCAGTCTCTGAGGAATCAGACGGTGGGTGAGAACCTGCGTTTACAGGTTGAAGTTGAGCAGGATGACGGATCTTTGTTGCAGCGTGAGCTGATTTTTCCGATTTCAGAAACCGTGTTGGAAAAAGGGCTTGAGGGCCTGGGGTTTATTACCGAGGCGGATGGCGATAGGCTGCGGGTGCTCGACATTGAATTTATGAGTCCTGCCGAGTCAGCGGGCCTGGAAGCTGGTTTTACACGGCATATTGTCGGATATTATCAGACGCTGGAGCAGCCGGATAAGCGCTGGCTGCTGATCCCGCCGCTTGGCTTGCTGATGATCATTGTCTGGGGCCAAAAGCGGCGTGGCAATCCCAATATTGGAGGAAAAAGATGAGAATTATATCGTTTGTTTTTATTCTGATGGCTGTCGGTTTTTGTCATGCGGGTGGTGAGACTTCCGGTCAACAGGGACCTATGGTGATCTATCAGTCTGAGGAGCCATTCGAGGATGTGATCGACAATATCAAGATGGCCATCGAAGAGCGCGGCATGCTGGTGAGTGGCACCCTGCATGTGAGCGAGATGCTCAATCGCACCGGACCTGATCTGGGATACAAGCAGGTGTTCGAGAAGGCGGAGTCGGTGGAATTCTGCAGCGCCTCGATCTCCCACCAGATGACCCAGGCGGCGCCTGAGAATATGACCATCTGTCCGTTTACCATTTCGGTCTATATCAAGGCTGGAGAACCTGATCAGCTCTTTGTCTCCTACCGTCGGCCCTCTCTGGCAGGAGACGCAGTCAAGGTCACGGGGGCTATCAATGAGTTGCTCGGCGGCATCATCCAGGACTCCATCGAATAGCGCTCTGCCTGGAGTCTCATCCTTAATTTCTGCCCGCTCGATAAGTATAGAGAGGGGGATAACCCTCAGCGTTCCGGGAAGATAAACCTATTGAATCTGGTAATTCACCCTATCTCTGGGGTGATTATCAGAATTTAAATAATAAATTATCCGGGATAGTTTCTCTACGGTAGTTCTCAGCAATGTGTGCGGTGGCTGTCAGACGACTCTGCAGCAGCCTCATTCTCTTGCTGTTGAGACCGTTGAACGGCTGTACACGGACATCGAGTACCATTCAACCAATATAAGAATACCTCCCTTACAAATCTGTTACCGGTTGTATGCCCACAGACCGGTAGACACAGGGATCGTGTGGCAAAGTATGTTTCAGTCTTGCATGAGCAGGTGCTGATCATAAACACGCGGATCCCCAATCTTTAGGGATTCTGCGTCAATAAAAAGCGTCAACACCGCTATTCCGCATCGATAGATGATGCGGGGATAGATGGCTGCGTTGGCAAATAACTTAAATATAAACGGAGGAAACAAGATGCAATCCAACTGGAAAAGACGGCGTTGGCCCGTCAGTGCGGTATCCGCCATTGCCATGCTGTCGGTATTATCGGTTGCTCAGGCGGGCAAGATTACCTCAGTCCCAAGTGCCTCGGACGCAGCGGGATTTGGTGGCTGGAATCTCGACAACGTGACGGTGAATGTGCCCGGTGGTTCATACGATGAACTGACTGGCGCGTATGAGATAGGGCCAGATGGCGCCTACACCAGCAGCGTGGAGGATGAGTTCGGTAGCGTCATGTCCACCATCATCGCCAAACCCTGGCCGGTCGGTGAACCACCCGGGGTCAAGGTGATCAACGATGATCTGGCGGTGAACCCCAAGAAGCCGTCCAACTGCATCATCTCCACCTCCTATCTGGAGGGTTTCTATCTGGACTCAGATAATCCCCAGCAGGTGATCTGCAGCAGTGGCTTCCAGACCCACAAGCGCTACAAACAGGCAATGCTGCCGAGCATGGTGGATGGAATCGGCAGTGAGGGCGCGGACATGGTCTTCAATGTCGAACCTGAAGATCCTACCACTTCACGTGACTACCAGGTGTTCCAGAAGATCAACAACTGGACCGATTCACGTCTTGAAGGCTTCACCATCCAGGTAGGCTTTGGGGTTGGTGCGAATTTCGTTAGCGTAACAGACAACCCAGATGTTTCGGTTTCCGACCTGAGTCTCTCCGTACCTGGAGATGTCTGGGGAGCCAGTCAGCTGGCGACCTTCTCCCATGGTCTGTTCGGCGCACCTGACAAGCATTTTCCGGAACCAGGCTATTTCGACAATACTTCGGCTGGTTACGAAATCGACGAGTATCCGGTGGCATCTGGTGTCACCGATACGCTGACTGCTACAACCATGCTGCTCGGCAACTACTCCGATGTGCCTCCGGGAGGTGAGGATGCCTCAAATCAATTCGGCCCCTGGCTGCCAAACATCTGGTTGCCCCAGGGCATCTTCTTCGATACCGACGGCAACCCGGATACCGATGCCGAACTGGTGGCCTGGTATGGTTATAACCCGGATACCAGCGAGTTTGGCTGGATGACCGGCGACGCCGATGGCTTTCAGGCGATCAACGATGCGGTGATCGAAGGCTGGGCGGAAGAACTGGCCTACTCCATGGGGGAGATCGATGACCTGGTCAATGTGGGTCTGAACTATATCGTTACCATCGGTGATGTCAGCCAGTTTCCCGGCAACACCTTCACCATCCGCATTACACCAACCAAGGACACCTCGGGAACCGGTACTCCGGGCTTCGTCGGCGAAACACCGACCCCGCCGCTGTTGTTCACCAGCTCCACGGGTGAAATCAGCCTCAGTCCCAGTCCTGAGTTCCTGATCGGTGATTCCCTGACCGTAAGAGTGGGTGATGCGGACATGAATCTGGATACCAACGTGGTTGACACATTGGCGGTGGATGTTACCAGCAGCGATGGTCAGAGCGCGACGGTCACCCTGACAGAAGAGGGTGAGAATCGTGGCGTCTTCGTGGCCGGATTGCCTGCCGAGTTTAGTAATGTGGAAGTGGACACAGTAGTGACCGTGACCTACACGGACGATACCGGGGACATCAGCGCCAGCAGCACCGCGCAAACAGCGGATACCATTGTGGAATCCTTTGTGACGATAGCGAATCTGAATGTGCCGGGTGCCGTGAAGGGGGCGACGACCCGCTCTATCAAGGTCAGGGTGGACAATGAGGCCAATGCAACACAGACGGAATCGGGATTCCTCACCGTGACCGCGAATGGTGTCATTGTGTTCGAAGCGGGTTTTATGCTGGATCCGGGTAAGAGTGCGAAATACACTTTCGACTGGACCGCGCCCGATACCGCTCAGACCGTAGAATGGGAGGCCTCTGTGGTGCTGGACTCTGGTGGTTTTGTAGCCCCGGTGACGGATACAACCGAGGTCAGGGTCAAACAATCCAATTAATCCTGGCCTTTCCCCGTTACGCGGGGATGTGAAAAATGTACTAGCATAAAGCTCATTTAAGCGATGAGTCGGACAATCAATTGGGGGAAAGCTTCGCGCTTTCCCCCATTTTTTTGCCACATCGAGCTGAGTGATTGCCAGATCCATTACAGATGCCGATGGGGAACTCAGTTAAACTATTCGCTTAGCACCTCGATGGGAACTTGATTAAGTTCGGCTGATTTCCGCCGTTATGCACAAGAGTATTTAGGGAGTTTCATTTTTCTGGCTTTAGCCGAAGGGGAGGGGAGATGTCAGATGCATGCAAAGTGGTGTTTTACGGCGAACTTCAACAGGGGTTCGATCCAGAACAGGTTCTGCTGGCCTTCAGCAAAAAATTCGGTGTAAGCCAAGAAAAAGCCAGAAAGCTGCTCGATGCGGGCAAAGATGTGGTGCTTAAGGGGGGGCTGGACGAAGAGCGTGCCAGGAAATATCAAGCGGTGCTGGAAAAAATAGGCCTGATCGTACGCATCGATGGTCTTGAACCGGAAACCTCCATTCCGGATTTGTCGTTGGAACCCATGGACACGACCGACGATGAATCAACCATGGTCATGGACCCCTCGCAGCTTGCCGTATCGCTGACCAAGTGCCCAAAATGTGGTTCCGGCAATATCCAAGATGGGACATGCCTGGATTGTGGTGTGATCATCAAGAAATTTCTATCTGGCAAGGCTCATGACAAGGACGAGGATGAAGAGGAGTGGCAGGCAAAACCTGAGAATCCTTACAGCGCGCCCGAGGCTGAGTTGGTAGAGCCGGTCGAGGGTGAGCTGAATGGTCCACAGGGGGTGCCGACAGGTAATGCCGTAACCTGGCTGGCCACCGGCTGGGCACATTTCAAGCAGAATCCTTTTGCCTGGATTCTGGCTCTGGTGGTCTGGTTTCTGCTGGCCATGGTGGTCAGCATGATCCCACTGTTGGGCGGCATCGTGGTCAATCTGCTGACGCCGATCATAACCGCCGGATTCATCATCGGTTGCAGGGCCCAGGATGATGGCGACGACTTCACCGTTGGTCATCTGTTCGCCGGTTTTTCCACCAATGCCGGACAACTGGTACTGGTGGGGGTGATCTACTTTGGCGTCATGATCCTGCTGACGATAGTGCTGATGGGTGGTTTTTTCGGTTTGGTCGGCATGCAGACGATGGAACCCCAGGATCCCGAGATGATGATGTCCTTAGTGACCTCACCTGCTGTCCTCGGCGCCATCCTGTTGGGTTCCCTGCTTTTCATTCCGGTGATGATGGCCTATATTTTCGCACCTGCGCTGGTTGCCCTGAATGACCTGAAGGCCATCGAGGCAATGAAACTGAGTTTTAGTGGTTGCTGGAAAAATATGTTGCCTTTCACTGTCTACGGTCTGCTCGCCCTTATCATGCTGATTATCGGCTCGATACCCGCGGGGCTTGGGTTACTGATCGTGCTGCCGGTACTGACCGCTTCGATCTACGCGGCCTATCAGGATATCTATTACAGCTGAGGCAATGGATGATCCGTGGCTGCCCTGGCATGATATGACCAACCCTGCACAGGCGCCTCTGCTGGATACCCTGAGGGCGTATGAGATACCCGAAGGGGTGAGCTTGGAATTCCGCCTGGCCGGGCCGGTGGTTCGCGCCTGCGCCTGGGGCATAGATGCCGCTTTGCGTGCACTGTTATATATTTTACTGACGATGGGCTTATCTGTTTTAGGTGGGGTCGGGGTCGCCTTCATGCTGATCGGCTTTTTCCTCATCGAGTGGTTCTACCCGGTGGTGTTTGAACTCCACACAGGTGCGACTCCCGGCAAAAAGGCCATGGGGATCTGGGTGATTCAGGACAACGGTACACCGGTGACAGTCGCATCCTCCATTATTCGAAATCTGTTGCGGACGGTGGATTTCCTGCCACTGTTATATGCCTTTGGCCTGCTCAGCATGTTGATAGACCGGGAGTTCAAACGGTTGGGTGATCTGGCGGCGGGAACCCTGGTGGTGTACCGGGATCAGCCGCTGAAACAGGAGATATCAGCGGAGGAGGGTGTCATCAAACCACCTGCCGATCTTAGCCGGGAGGAGCAGAAAGTCATGTTGGCGTTCGTGGAGCGGGGGGAAAGCCTCTCTGCCGCCAGAAGAATCGAGCTGGCGGAACTGCTCACTGAGCTGACAGGACAGACCGGGCAGGACGCTGTTGATGAACTCTACGCCTATGCCAACTGGATAACCAAGGGCCACTCCTGCGACTCCAGCGCCCGCGGCATTGGTGTATCCCCTTGATGCGACAGGAGCAGTTCGAGAGGGAGAACAGCGAGTTCTGGCGCGAGTTGGAACAGTTCATCAGCAACCTGGAACGACCCAGGTATAAAAGGGTAGTAAACAGGCAGGGCAGTCTGGATTTTCCCTCCTGTTACCGAAAGATCTGCAGTCACTATGCCCTGGCCCGCAGCCGGTCCTTCAGTCCGGCGCTCTTGGAGCGCCTGCACAATCTGGTGCTACGCGGGCATCCTCACCTCTACCGGCAACAGACCGCCTGGGGCTGGCGGATGATGCATTTTATCCTGCTGGATTTTCCTCGCGCTTTCCGCCAACACAGCGCCTATTTCTGGCTTGCCCTGCTGGTTTTTCTGTTCCCGGCCCTGGTGCTTGGTGTGGGCTGTTTTCAGGATGGTGATCTGATCTATTCGATTATGGACGAGCAGCAGGTGGCCAGCATGGAGAGTATGTATGATCCCGCCAACAGACAACCCGGCCGGTCGGTGGAGCGGGGGTCTGAAACCAACTTCATGATGTTTGGCTATTACATCATGAATAATATCGGCATCGGTTTCCGCACCTTTGCCGGGGGTATTCTGCTTGGTGTCGGTACGCTGTTTTTGCTGCTGTTCAATGGCATTGTGCTGGGCGGCGTGGCTGGGCACCTGACCCGGCAGGGTTATCAGGATACCTTTTGGCCCTTTGTCTCGGGACATGGGGCCTTCGAGCTGACCGCCATCGTGATCTGTGGTGCGGCAGGCTTGATGCTGGGACATGCGATTCTCGCCCCCGGCCAGCGGACGCGGGTCATGGCGCTCAAGCAGCAGGCGAGTGCGGCGCTGCAACTTGTGATGGGGGCGGCGTTGATGCTGTTGGTGGCGGCCTTTATCGAGGCGTTCTGGTCCTCGAGCAACCTGGCTGCCGGTATCAAATACTCAGTAGCGGCACTCTTTTGGTGTCTGGTAGCACTCTATCTCGGCTGGATGGGCCGCTCGCCCCGTGGATCTCGCTAAGCTGACCATCAACCTGCGGCCGCGTACGCCCTGGGAGGGTATAGACCTCGGTTTTACCCTGGCCAGACATTGGTTTCTGCAACTCTGGCTACTCTGGCTGGTGGGCGCAATACCGATATTCCTGATTCTGAATCTGTTGCTGCCCATCTCCCTGTGGCTGGCTGGGATCCTGGCCTGGTGGTTCAAGCCCCTCTACGAACCGCCGCTGCTCTACTGGTTGAGTCGGGTGACTTTCGCGGAGCAACCCAGTGTCGGAGAAGTGCGTGGCCAATGGTGGCGGATTCTGCGGAATCAGTTGCTGGCCAACCTGACCTGGCGGCGCCTGAATCCCTCACGCTCATTCGTCATGCCGGTTGCCGTGCTCGAAGGCCTGACCGGTAAGCCCCGCCTGGCGCGTATCCGTGTCCTGTCGAGACAGCAGCACGCGGCAGGTTGGCTGACACTCCTGGGCCTGCATTTCGAGATCATCCTCGAGCTGGGACTGCTGATCCTGTTGGTGGCCCTGCTGCCGGAGGAGTTGAGATCCTTTGAATTACGGGAATTCCTGTTCGAGCCCACGGGCTGGCAGCAATGGTTGCAGCAGCTGACGGGTCTACTGGCGATGTCGGTGATCGCCCCCTTCTATGTAGCGGCAGGATTTGGCCTCTATCTGACCCGGCGCAGTCAGCTCGAGGCCTGGGATATCGAACTGGGTTTCAGGAAGCTGGCAAAACGTCTGCATAACAGACGCAGGGTCGCCGGTGTGATGATGGGCCTGTGCGCTGCTATTGCCGGTCTCACGTTGCCCGATCAACCTTTGCAGGCGGCAGAGCTGAGCCGCGCAGAGGCGAAGTCTCTGATCCAGTCGGTGATGCAGGAAGACGATTTCGGTAAACGTGAGACCCAAACCTCATGGAAATACATCGGTCAGACTGAAGATGAGAATACACAGGAGCTTCACTGGTTGGTCGAGTGGCTCATCGAAATAGTCAAAGGCTTCACTCAGGGGCTTGCAGCCATTGGAGAGGTTCTTATGTGGCTGGCGTTGGGGGGATTGATTGTCTACCTGGCGATCTGGTTTCTGCGCAATCGTGGGCTGTTCGGTCGGAGCGCCGCAAAGGAGACCCGGCAGCGGCAGGGTCCAGTAGCCATGATGGGCCTGGATATTCGCCCTGAGTCCCTGCCCACCGACATTGCTGCTGAAGCGGTGAGGTTACTCAGGCAGGGGCAACAGAGACAGGCGCTGAGTCTGCTCTACCGGGGGTCACTATCGGTGCTGGTGCATCAGTACCGGTTGAAGGTTCCGGGCAGCGCCACAGAGGGCGAGTGTCTCGAGCTGGCGCGTGCGGTGCTCGGCCAGCAGGGCATGGACTACCAGGCGGCCTTGACCCATGCCTGGTGCAGGCTGGCCTACGGACATGATCAGACCGACCTGCAGGCGCTTGAGCAACTCTGCAATGGCTGGGAGAGGGTCTATGGCAAATAGGCTGTTTATCGGTTTCCTGCTGTTGTTGCTGCTGGCCCTGCTGACCTGGAGCGGTTTCTGGTTCCTGCAAAACTTTGAACGCCACAGCGAGGAGATCCGCAGTGGCTATTCCGCAGCTGCAAGACGCAACCCTCTGCTGGCGGCGGAGCGGTTTTTGCAGCGTCTGGATCTGCGGGTGGAGAGCCTCTCCGGCCGGGGCTATCTGAAAACTCCGCCAACCGAACCAGGTGTGCTGCTGGTCAAGGATCTGGGGCCCAGTCTGCCAGCCGCACAGGAACAGGAACTGCTCGAGTGGGTGGAAAGGGGCAGCCATCTGATCGTCAGCCTGTCTCACGCGCCGGATGAAGACGAACAACAGAATCACCTGTTGGAGATTCTGGGGGTACGCCTGGTTGAACTGGATGAAGGGGATCAACCGAATGAGTCCATGCCTGTTGAATTTTTACTGCCCGATAATTCTGCAGCGATCCAGGTGGAATTCGCCCCATCCCGCGTGCTGCATTCGGAGAGTGATGGCGTGCTCTGGCAGGTTCCCGCTAGACAAGACTTTCACCTGCTGAATCTTGCCTGGGGCAGTGGTAGGATCACCATCCTCAGTGATAATCGCTTCTTCAACAACAGCGACATCGAACAGCATGACCACGCCCTGTTTCTTGCCGCTCTGATGGTTGGCTACGATCGGGGCTGGCTGCTCTACAGCAGTCAGATGCCTTCACTGCCGTTTCTCGCCTGGCGTTTTGCGCCACAGCTTATTGTCAGCAGCCTGCTGTTATTACTGATCTTGTGCTGGTGGTTGACCTTCCGCAGTGGTCCGATACTGGTGCAGAGCAATCCGCAACGCCGCAGTCTGCTCGAGCATCTGCAGGCCGCGGCCGAATTCCGCTGGAAGCAGGATCGGGCTGTGGGCCTGCTGGAGCGATCACGCCAACAGCTTGAGAATCGCTGGTTAATCAGCCATCCGGCACTGCACAGAATGAACCCCCAGGAACGCTGTCGCTGGCTGGCCGAGCGCACCGGGCTCTCCAACCTGTCGATACATGATGCCCTGTATGGCGAACCCCGCCATGAACGCGACCTGATCGAAACCAGCGTGATCCAGCAACGACTCCTGGCAGTACTCTATCCTGATAGAAAAATGGAATAACCGATGACAGAAACAGAACAAAATCCTTCATCTGACCTTAGCCCGGAAATAGCGCAGCGGGCAAGAAACCTGGAAGCCGAGATCAGGCGTGCGGTGATTGGCCAGGATCAGGTGATCCATGAATTGGTGCTGGCGCTCTTTGCCGCAGGCCATGTGCTGGTGGAAGGCGTGCCCGGCCTCGGTAAGACCCTGCTGGTGCGCAGCATGGCAGCGGCGGTGAAGGGTGACTTCAGCCGTGTTCAGTTCACCCCCGATCTGATGCCCAGCGATATCTCCGGTCATATCATGTTCGACATGAAGACCGAGAACTTCCGGGTCCGCAAGGGACCGGTGTTCTGTAACTTTCTGCTCGCGGATGAGATCAACCGCTCCCCAGCCAAGACTCAGTCGGCCCTGTTGGAGGCGATGCAGGAGCAGCAGGTGACCATCGAAGGCCGCACCTTTCCCCTGTTGCCGCCCTTTCTGGTGATGGCCACCCAGAACCCGATCGAACAGGAGGGCACCTACCCCCTGCCACAGGCCCAGCTCGACCGGTTTCTGCTCAAGGTTTTTATCGGCTACCCGGATGAGGGTGACGAGCAGGCGCTGGTCAGGCAGGTCACATCAGGATCGGTGGGGGACACACTCGATACATCCGCTATCCGGCCACTGCTACAGGCTGAGCATATTCCTCAGTTGCAGACACATATTGCGAATCTGCAGGTGGATGAACAGATCGTCAACTACGCGGTACGCATCGTGCGCGCCGCCCGGGAGTGGAACGGTATCGAAGCAGGACCCGGCCCACGGGGGCCTATTGCTCTGCTGCGCGCAGCTCGTGTCGAGGCCTTTTTACAGGAGCGGGAGTTCGTGACACCTGACGATATCAAGTCGGTGGCCCCAGCCTCCTTACGCCACCGGGTTCGCCTCAGCACCGACATGGAGATCGAGGGCTATCAGCCCGACGATGTACTGGCTGACCTGCTAAGCAATATTCCGGCCCCGCGCCAATAGCATCCAATCTATGTACCCGGATCGCAATCAGATCACTCTGTTGGCGGCGTTGGCGCTGACTGGGCTGCTGGCCGCCTTATTTGCGGGATGGGGGGTGGCCTGGAAGTTGTTTGTCGCCATCGCCCTGGTGTGGATTCTGATTGATCTCTATCTGGTCGTTCGTTCCACCCTGCCTGCCGTGAAGCGGAGCATGCGCAGCAGCATACCGGTGGGGGCCTGGTCGGATGTCCGGCTGCAACTGACCAATGCGACACCCCGCAACCTGCGGGTGAGCATCCATGATCATCACCCCGCCGATTTCCAGATCGAGGGGCTGCCTCTGGCTGTTTCGCTACCGGCGGAGCGAAAAATTACTCTGACCTACAGGATCAAACCGCAACAGCGGGGTGATGGTCATTTTCCCGGCATTAACCTGACCCTGCACTCACCCCTGGGCCTGTGGCGGCGCAAGCGTTTCCTGAAGTTGGCGGATCGGGTCAGTGTGTTTCCGAATTTCCGGGAGATTTCCCGTTATACCCTGCTGGCTATCGACAATCACCTGAGCCAGATGGGCATACGCCGACGGCAGCGCCGGGGGGAGGGAAGCGACTTCCATCAACTGCGCGAATACCGCACCGGTGACAGCCTGCGGCAGATCGACTGGAGGGCGAGTTCGCGCTACCACCGGTTGATCTCAAAGGAGTATCAGGACGAGCGGGATCAACAACTGATCTTTCTGCTCGACTGCGGTCGCCACATGCGTCATCAGGACGCAGCAGGTGCGCATCTCGATCATGCCCTGAACGCCATGCTGCTGTTGAGTTATGTGGCGCAGCAGCAGGGTGACGCGGTGGGCTTTCTGACCTTCGGCGGCCAGCAGCGCTGGCAACCGCCACAAAAGGGTGGAGAGCTGATTCGGCGTCTGCTTGAGCGTACCTATGACCTGCAAGCCAGCCTGGAGGCCGCCGACTATCTCGAGGTGGCCAGAAAACTGATGCCCCTGCAACGCCGCCGCAGCCTGGTGATGATCCTGACCAACAGCCGGGGTGAGGATCAGAACGAACTGTCACGGGCGGTGAGGCTTCTGTCACGCCGGCATCTGGTGGTGATTGCCCAACTCAGGGAGAGATCGCTGGATAGTGTGCTTACCGAACCCATCCAGGATTTTGAGGCCGCATTGCGTTTTCAAGGTGTGGTCGACTATCTTGACTCCCGCAGACAGGGACATGAGGCCTTACAGCATCACGGCGCGCTGTTGCTTGACACCTTGCCCGAAAAATTGCCGGTGGCCCTGGTCAACAGCTATCTCGATATCAAGGCGAATGGTGTGCTTTAACCATAATTTCTCAACCAGTTACGGCGTTTCGTTGTCTGCCGCAATGGTTGAGTGTCGAGGGTGATTAGGTTGAGTTAAGCCAGAAAACAAGCCCTTAAATAACACGGTGTCCGTGCTATCATGTCTTAATGATTGTATCGTTTAAAGATCAAGCCACTGAAGACATATTCAATGGCGTCAACTCAACGGCAGCCCGAAAGGCCTGCCCGTAAATACTTTGGCGAATTACATCACGAAAACTGGACCAACTTGATTCTGCTCAATTATTGGAAGAGCTGAAAGTGCCTCCGGGCAACCGCCTGGAAAAACTATCTGGGGATAGAAAAGCTGAGTACAGTATTCGCATAAATGAACAGTATCGAATTTGTTTCATGTGGGGTGAGTCAGGCCCCTATGACGTAAAAGTTACCGATTATCATTAGAGGCACATCATGATTCGCATCCCTACACACAGACAACCAACTCATCCCGGTGAAATGCTCAGGGAAGAATTTCTTGAGCCTATGCATATAAGTCAACGTGATCTGGCAAATGCTATCCATGTTCCCTATCAACGTGTGAATGAACTGGTTAATCAGAAGCGAGGTGTAACCCCTAGTACCGCACTACGCCTCGCAAAATTTTTTGGAGTATCTGCTGATTTCTGGCTTAATCTGCAAATTCGGTGGGATCTATATAGAGCACAGGCCAACGAGGGAAAGGAACTTGAAACAATTGAAGATTATCATCACTTGCAAAAAATGGCCTAAGGTGATGTCTGGGGCCAGAGTAAATATTCTCTCATGACAAGAAGAAACAGAAATATTTGTTCTTGCCCTGGATACGTTGATCTTAGAAATATATTGGCTTCTTTGATTGGCGTTATGTGAAACAACAAATTGAGGTAGTCATGAATACAGCGAAAGAAGAAGTAAAGTTACTTCTCAACAAATTACCAGATGAATGCACGCTGGAAGATGTTCAATACCATCTATATGTAGTTGAAAAAATACAGAGAGGTATTGCAAGGGCAGACACTGAGGGGACATTGAGCCAAGAAGATGTCGAAAGGAAGTTCAGTAAGTGGACTACATAATAATAAAATGGTCTCCTGAGGCAATCGAGGATCTTGAGTCTATCGCTGAGTATATTGAAAGGGACTCTGAATTTTATGCTCGTGCTGTTGTTTCTAAAATCCTGGCAGTATCACGCAAAGTACCAGAGCAACCACTTATAGGTCGGGTTGTTCCGGAAATTGGTGATGAGGATATACGTGAACGGTTTGTTTACAGCTATCGGTTAGTGTATCGGATTCAAGATAGAACCATAACTGTGGTAGCGATTATTCATGGAAAACGACTGCTTGAGAATATTTCAGAAAGATTTGAGTGAGAAACCAAAGAAAAATTTACTCTGACCCCAGATACTCATTGATACTCATTTATCAACAAAGAGAGAAACGATCCGGTTTTGGAAGAGCTGAAAGTACCTCCGGGCAACTGCCTGGAAAAACTATCTGGGGATAGAATAGCTGAGTACAGTGTTCGCATAAATGCATAGTATCGAATTTGTTTCATGTGGGGTGAGTCAGGCCCCTATGACTTAGAAGTTACCGATTATCACTCGTGCTCCATCTGCGACGAGCAAACATAAATATAGGAGATCAAGAATGCCGTGGAACACTACAAATATAAAGGCCTATCAACAATACGCAAAATCATATATTTCATCATTTAACGCAAGAATCGATTGCGCAGATTTGGCTATTGCTGCTTTGGTTGATTTTGCCGCCAAAGAAACGCTTCCGGTAAAGTTGAAATATTACTCTAGTGGGTGGCAGTGGATGGAATTCGATCCTAACACCATGGAAACAATGAAATTCAAACAAACTGCAATGCGGCAATTAGGCGCTTTAAACATTATTGATAATACAAAACCTATACAAATAGGGTTAGCAAAGTCTGGGGACCTCATAATGTCAAAATGGAGCCCAACTTTAGGACATACAAGAATTATATATTCAGTAAAATATGATGCAAAAAACAAAAAATTTGAAGTCATTTGGTATCAAGGGAATTTACCGCCAGTTAAGCCAGAGAAGAAAACAGAGTATTTTTCTAATGTTAGTGGAATATATGGCGGCACGCCAAGGAGATGGAAATTTGAACAATTCAATAAATAAGATCTTAGTTTTTATTATTGTAGTAACAACCTCAGCTATCGGTTGTACGACCACCCTGAATAGAGAGTCAGTAAATTGCATTGAGCGCATTCTTAATGTTGAAGTTGTGCGCATAGATGAAAAGAATCACCGTTATTTCATTGTTAGTAAAGAAATAAAGGCTTTAGATGTAAAGAATAAGATAAATATAATGGATAAATGTTTTTCCAATACTCCATGGCAGAGAGATTGGGCTTTAAGTGTATTTACGGAGGCTAAATATGCAGGCTACAAAGATGAACAGAAAATTATTCCATATCATATCGATAATACTTGGGCTGCAGCTTATACAGTTGAATATGATCACTTTACAAAAAGTTTAATTAAAAACCCTGCAACCAATCCTGAGCAACTTATGCCCTAAATGATGTATTCAACGAATGGCTTGCAGGATGCTTACAAAACCCGTACATGATTTCGAGGCCGATTTACGTTTTCAAGGTGTGGTCGACTATCTTGACTCCCGCAGGCAGGGAGTAGGGCGGAAAAGCGCAGGGCGATTAAAGGGGTCGGAGCCAAATGGCACTTACTTAAGTTTCTTCGGGTGACCATTTTTCAAGATTTCCTCCCTGGCGATTTGTCGTGGCAGCATCAGTAACGGAAAGGGTTTG
>JBDLIT010000065.1:0-21691 GCA_039714735.1 Pseudomonadota bacterium | reverse complement strand
TCGGGGGAGAGCAGACCGGAGACCGCCTTCTTCACATCATCGATAATTTCGTAGATGATGCCGTAGTAGCGCATGTCGATGCCCTGTTCCTCCACCACTTTTCTGGCGCCGGCGTCGCCACGCACGTTGAAACCGATGATGATGGCATTGGAGGTGACGGCTAGATTGGCATCAGACTCGTTGATCCCGCCCACGCCGGAAGCCACCACCCGCACCTTGATTTCGTCCGTGGAGATCTTCACCAGGGACTCCTTGAGCGCTTCCACGCTGCCCTGCACATCCGCCTTGACGATGATATTGAGCGCCTGGGTCTCGCCCTCCTTCATCTGGGTGAACATCTCATCCAGCTTGGCCGCTTTCTGCGCGGCGAGGCGAGTGTCGCGTTGTTTATCGTGGCGCAGACTGGCCACCTCACGGGCGCGGCGCTCGTCAGCCACGGCGCGTACATCGTCACCCGCTTCGGGCGTGCCGGAGAGTCCCAGCACCACCACCGGAATTGAAGGTCCAGCGCTCTTCACGGAGTGACCGTTTTCATCAAACATGGCGCGCACCCGTCCGAACTCCTTGCCGGAAACGATGATATCGCCCCGATTCAGGGTGCCTGAACGCACCAGTACCGTTGCCACCGGTCCACGGCCTTTATCGAGTGACGACTCGACGATGGAGCCCGCGGCAGGGCCCTCCTGCACGGCTGTCAGCTCGAGGACCTCGGACTGCAGCAGGATGGCATCGAGTAGATCATCGACGCCTTCGCCGGTCTTCGCGGAGACCCGCACGAACATGGTGTCGCCACCCCAATCCTCGGGAATAACCTCTTGCTGGGAAAGCTCCTGGATGACCCGGTCCGGATTGGCGTCCTCCTTGTCGATCTTATTGATCGCAACGATAAGCGGCACTTCGGCCGCCCTGGCGTGCTGGATCGCCTCCTTGGTCTGGGGCATCACGCCGTCATCCGCGGCTACCACAAGGATAACGATATCCGTCACCTTGGCGCCACGAGCGCGCATCGCGGTAAATGCCGCATGGCCTGGGGTATCCAGGAAGGAGACCGTACCCTTGGCGGTATCGACGTGATAGGCGCCGATATGCTGGGTAATGCCACCCGCCTCACCGGCCGCCACCTTACTCTCCCGAATATAATCGAGCAGGGATGTCTTGCCGTGGTCGACATGTCCCATGATGGTGACCACAGGAGGACGTTTAGCCTGTTCACCCTGGGCCTCGACTTCGCTGCTCAGCAGATCCGCCTCGATGTCCTCATCTTTCTGGATGACGGGGACATGTCCCATCTCTTCCACCACCAGGGTCGCCGTATCGCGATCCAGCGGCTGATTGATGGTCACCATCATGCCCATTTTCATGAGCACCTTGATGACTTCGGCTGCCTTGATCGACATACGCTGTGCCATTTCGGCCACCGTCATGCTCTCAGGTATTTTGACTTCGTGCACCACGGGAGCTGTCGGCTTTTGGAATCCGTGCTGAGCATCAGAGGCCTGCTGCGCTGGAGAGTGGCGTCTGCTGGGTTTTTTCTTGCGTTTACCACGCTTGTCTACCGCAACATGCAATTCTTTGCGGCCATGACGTTGTCCTTCACCAGCCGCAGCCTGTTTACCCTTGGCTTCCCTCTCCTTACGCGGCGCCTTTTTACCACGCGCAACCTCCGTCTGCTGCTTTTGCGCCACCTTTTCCTTTTCAGCCTGGTCTTTTTCCGTCTTGCGGGCCACCTCTTCTTCCGTTTTAAGCCGGGCCTCTTCCTCCGCCTTGGCGCGCGCCTCTTCCTCTGCCTTGCGCGCAGTGGCCTGTTCCGCTTCACGCTTGGCGAGTTCAGCGGATTTACGCGCTTCCGCCTCAGCCTCGATGGCAGCCTGCTCTCTGGCTTGCTCTTCAAGGGCCTTGCTCGCCTCTTCCTCTTCCTGGAGCGTCCGCTCGTCTGTTTCTACTGTAGTGCGTTTGACATAGGTCCGCTTCTTACGCACCTCGACACTCACCGTCTTGCTGGGGGCCGAGGGTGAAGTGCGGCTCACGGTACTGCGTCCGGATGCAGTCGGCTGACGCAATTCGCTGACTGTCTTGCGCCTCAAGGTGACTTTCTTTGGCGCAGCAACACTACCAATGGTCTTGTTCTTACCATGACTTTGACGCAGATGGTTAAGCAGTTTTGCCTTCTCATCATCGCTGATCGTATCGTCCGCGTCTTTCGCCTGAATACCTGCATCTGCCAGCTGTTCCATCAGGCGATCGGGTGGAATACCTACGACTTTTGCTAGCTGCGATACCGTAACTTCACTCATTTATTCAGGCCTCTCGACTTTGCCTTTCCCGTCTATTCACACTGCATTTGAAATTTCTTGACCCAAGGTCAGTGACTCAATCATCAAGGCTATTCTGATTCCTCGAACCAGGGAACCCTTGCAGTCATAATCAATTTTCCCGCCCGTTCCTCATCCATGCCGTCTATGTCCATCAGATCATCGATGGACTGCTCCGCCAGATCCTCCATGGTCACCACGTCCTGCTCTGCCAGAGTGAAGGCAAGTTCCTTCTCCATGCCCTCCATGTTCAACAGGTCATCCGCCGGTTCCTTGAAGGCCTCTTCACTGACAATCGCCTTGGTCAGCAGCACGTCCTTGGCGCGATTACGCAACTCGTTCACCAGATCTTCATCAAACTCTTCGACACCCAGCATCTCTTCAATAGGCACATAGGCCACCTCGTCGATGGACGCGAAGCCCTCCTGTACGAGAATGACTGCAATATCTTCATCCACATCCAGTTGCTCCATGAATGTCTGTATGTAGACCTTGGATTCGGATTCGGTCTTCTCCGCCGCCTGGGCCTCGTCCATGACATTCAATTCCCAGCCGGTCAACTGACTGGCAAGCCTGACATTCTGGCCACCACGGCCAATCGCCTGGGAGAGATTCTCTTCACTCACCGCCACGTCCATCGCATGGGTGTCTTCGTCCACCACGATGGAGACCACATCGGCGGGCGACATGGCATTGATCACGAATTGCGCGGTATTCTCGTTCCACAGAATGATATCAACCCGCTCTCCATTCAGTTCGCTGGAGACCGCCTGCACCCTGGAACCCCGCATGCCCACGCAGGCGCCAACTGGATCGATGCGCGTATCCAGGGCCTTGACTGCGATCTTGGCGCGCAACCCGGGATCCCGCGCAGCGCCCCTGATGTCGATCAGCCCTTCACCCACCTCGGGCACTTCAAGCTTAAACAGCTCGGTCAACAGTTCCGGCATGGTGCGGCTGATAAACAGCTGCGGTCCACGAGGTTCCGAGCGGATCTCGTACAGGTACCCACGCAAGCGATCACCCACCCGTACGGATTCCTTGGGAATCATGTGCTCACGGCCGATGAAGGCCTCCGCATTGCCGCCCAGATCGAGAAACACATTGCCACGGTCGATACGCTTCACGACACCGGTCACCAGTTCCCCCTCACGATCCTTGTAGGCCTCGACCACCTTGGCCCGTTCCGCCTCGCGCACCTTTTGCACGATCACCTGCTTGGCGGCCTGCGCGGCAATCCGCCCGAACTCGATCGATTCGATGGGTTCCTCGACAAAATCACCCACCTCGATCTCGGGGTCCTCTTCCCGGGCTGCATCCAGAGTCATCTGACGCAGAGGAGAGTCCGGCTCACCTTCCGAATAGTGCTCGACCACCTCCCAACGCCGGAAGGTGTCATAGTCCCCGCTCTCCCGGTCAATGGAGACCCTGACCAGAATGTCGTCGCCATTTCGCTTACGCGTTGCGGAAGCCAGCGCTGCCTCGATGGCCTCGAAGATGACCGGTTTCTCAACATCTTTTTCGTTGGAAACCGCGTCGACAACCATCAGTATCTCTTTACTCATCAGTCGTTTCCCAAATCAGAATTCCGGTACCAGACGAGCTGTCTCTATTTCGTCCATCGGCAGACGATAGAGCACCCCGTCGTCCTCAATCAAAACCCTATGCTCTTCAACACCTTGCAACACACCGCTAAAACGGTGCCTGTTATCGATCTTGGATCGAGTCTTAATCCGCACCTTTTGTCCAGCAAAGCGCGTAAAATGCGCCTCTTCCACGAGCGGCCTGTCGATTCCCGGCGAGGAGACCTCGAGCCGGTAGTGCTCGCGGATCGGATCTTCCACATCCAGCACGCCACTCACCTGATGACTGACCTGTGCACAGTCATCCAGGTTGATGCCGTCTTCGTGATCAATATAGACCCGTAACAGCATCCCGCCTTTACCCTGCCCGACCAGCTCGACAGCGACCAGCTCGTAACCGAGCAGTTCTACTTCTGCACGCAGCAGTCGTACTATTTTTTCAGGTGCAGAACGCATTTTTCCACCGCAATAAAAAATGGGCCAATGGCCCATTCCTCATCATTCCGAAGCTCCTTGGCTAATCCTGCTCCGATCCTGACGCAGGAACCTGGGCTATTTCATTGTCACTCATCAAGCAACAACGAAGAGTTTCGAAAACAAAAAAACCCCGGTCAACGGGGTTTATAATTAGTGGCGGGTACATTCATCACTGCCCGCCCGGAGCCTATGCAAAACTCAACGATCAAGCATCACAAAACCCGCCCCTAAAACTGAGCAGCGAATTCTAGCAGATGTGGGTTTAGGTTGGCAAACAATAGCGTAAGAACCCTTATTGCCTTGCTCAAATTCCTCGCCCTGTCCATCGAGCAGGTGGTTGAACACCTTGATCTGCCGTTCGGTGAGCACGGTCTGGCTGTGGCTTTGCCAGAAGCGGTGGTTCTCATTCACACGCTCAAAGCGCTTCAGCCCCTGGTTGAGCACGTCCTCGAACACCGACAGAAACCAGGCCAACCACTGGGTGATGTCCGCCGAGTCTTTCTGCGCGGCTTCGAGCTGTGCGAAATACTCCTTGCGCCGGACCATGATGACGGCGCTGAGCGAATAGAAGCAGATGGTGGATTGCTTCGCCTGAGCCAGTGCACGATCGGTCACGGCGCGGGCGACCCGGCCATTGCCTTCATCGAACGGATGCAGGGTGATCAGCCACAGCTTGGCGAGAAACTGGTTGCGGGCGAGTTGCTGCAAGTCGGATTTATAAAGATCGTAATCACCCATAAATGCAAAGTTGGAGCCTTCCTTGGCCTCTCCTCAGAATCGAAAACGTTTGATAGCCGCACCTGGTAGTTCTGCTTGGAATCCATAGCCAATACCTACAGAGACGTCGCTAGATTTTCTAAGGACAAAAAAAAACCAATCACTCAAGTGATTGGTTTTTTCGTATTGGTAGCGGGGGCCGGATTTGAACCAACGACCTTCGGGTTATGAGCCCGACGAGCTACCAGACTGCTCCACCCCGCATCAGAGGAGGCGCATACTACCTGCGTTAGGGAATCTTATCAAGTCCAATTCGAGAAACCCGGGGTTATCCAGCAAAGGCCGCATGGCAAATCGAAAGCAACCCTGCTGGAAACAGCCCCAGATAGAGCATGGAGAGCCCGTTCAGGGAGAGAACCACCCGCGCATCGACCCCCATGGTCAAAGGCGATTCGTCCACCGGCTTGTCAAAATACATTAGCTTGATGATGCGAATATAGTAGAAGGCGCCAATGATGGAGAAGAAGACGCCAACCAGCGCAACCCAGGTGAGATCCACCGAAACCACTGCATCCAGCACGAACAGTTTGGCGAAGAATCCGACTGTAGGAGGCACACCGGCCATGGAGAACATCAACAGCAGCATCATGCCGGCAAACCAGGGGCTGCGCTGATACAGGCCTTTGTAGTCATCCAGGTTTTCCGCCTCAAAGCCCCTGCGGCTCAACGCAATGACGATTCCAAAACCGCCCGCCGACATCAAAGCATAGACCAGGGTATAGAACATGGCGGCGGTGTAGCCTTCTTTGGTGCCGGCCAGGATTCCCAGCAGGATAAAGCCCACGTGGGAGATGGTCGAGTAGGCCAGCATACGCTTGATGTTGGTCTGGGCGATGGCGATCAGATTACCTATGCCCATGGAGAGCACTGCCAGTACGATCAGCATGCCCTGCCAGCCGTCCCAACCGCCGAGCAGGGGTTCCATGCCATCCACCAGCATGCGCATGGCCAAGGCGAACGCAGCAATCTTCGGCGCACTGCCGAGAAACAGGGTCACCGCGGTGGGCGCACCGTGATAGACATCCGGCACCCACATATGAAAAGGCACCGCTCCAAGCTTAAAGGCCAGGCCAACGACGATAAACACCAGGCCAAAGATCAGCACCATGTTATCCAGACCGACCGCACCGATCGATTGATGCATTTCATCAAACCGGATGGTGCCGGTCATACCGTAGACCATGGAGATGCCGTACAGCAGCATGCCGGATGCCAGCGCGCCCAGCACGAAGTATTTCATGGCCGCCTCGGCGCCAGCCTTTGAGTCACGATTGAAGGCCACCAGGGCATACATGGACAGGGCCAGTAGCTCCAGTCCGAGATAGATGGTGAGGAAGCTGTTGGAGGAGACCATGATACTCATACCCAGCACGGCAAACAGGCCCAGGGTATAGAACTCGCCCTTGAACAGATCCCGGTCCCGCAAGTAGTCCTTGGCATAGAGAAAGGCCAGAAAGCTGATCACGAAGATGCCCACTTTCAGCACATCACTCATGGGGTCACGAATGTAACTGCCATCGAACAGGATCTGGGTCTCAGGCTGGGCCACCGCAACGGTGACTACGACGGCCAAGATCAGTCCCACCTGGGTGATGCCATAGGTGACGATACGTTGCTCTTGTTTAATAAAGAGATCAACCACCAGCACAAAGCAGGCCAGGGACAGGATATAAATCTCCGGGAGTACCGGAATCAATTGGGTCAAATCAAATTGCATTGAACTCTACCGGTTTGGCATCTGCTTGATCAGAGCTTGGAAACGGAAATATGCTGCAACAGGTTGTCAATGGAGGCATTCATCACTTCAACCAGGGGCGCCGGCCAGAGACCCAGCACCAGTACAGCCACAGCCAAGGTGCCGAGAACGATATATTCCCGGCCATTCATATCATCCAGTGAGGCGACACCTTCATTGGTGACTTCACCAAACACTACACGCTTGACCATCCAGAGGGTGTAGGCGGCACCAATGATAAGGGTGGAGGCCGCCAGGAACGCATACCAGAAGTCGGCGCGGAAACTGGCCAGGATGACCATGAACTCCCCGACAAAACCTGAAGTGCCCGGCAGTCCTGCATTGGCCATTGCAAAGAAGACCATGAAGGCGGCAAATACCGGCATGGTGTTGACCACGCCACCGTAGTCATTGATCTGCCGGCTGTGCATACGGTCATACAGTACACCGACACAGAGGAACATGGCGGCGGAGATAAAACCATGGGAGACCATCTGCACCATACCACCTTCCACACCCAGGGCCGCACCGCTGCCGGAGGCCTGACCGACCATAAAGACGATGAAAAAACCCAGGGTCACAAAGCCCATATGAGCAATGGACGAATAGGCGATCAGCTTCTTCATGTCCTGCTGGGCTAGCGCAACGAAGCCGATATAGACCACCGCGATCAGGGACATGCCGATGATCACCCAGTCCAGGGTATGACTGGCATCCGGCGTAATCGGCAGGCTGAAACGCAGAAAACCGTAGCCGCCGATCTTCAGCATGATCGCTGCAAGAATCACTGAACCGCCGGTCGGCGCCTCCACATGAGCATCCGGCAACCAGGTGTGTACCGGCCACATGGGCACCTTCACCGCAAAGGCCATCAGGAAGGCGATAAAGATCAGAATCTGTTCGGTCAGCCCCAGTTTCAAATCGTGGAAGCCAAGGATTTCGAAGTTGCCGGACTGGTAGAACATGTAGATCAGTGCGACCAGCATGAACACCGAACCGAAAAAGGTATAGAGGAAGAACTTGATGGTGGCATAGACCCGGTTCGGTCCACCCCAGACGCCGATGATGAGAAACATCGGGATCAGCATCGCCTCCCAGAAAACATAAAACAGCATCGCATCGAGGGCAGCGAACACGCCCACCATGACACCTTCCATGATCAGGAATGCGGCAAAGTAGAATGAGGGCTTATATTTGATCACTTCCCAGCCGGCAATCACCACCAGTGGGGTGATGAAGGTGGTGAGGATGATCAACGGCATGGAGATTCCATCGATCCCCATGTAGTACTCGATATTGAACAGGGGTATCCAGGGCGTACGTTCCACGAACTGCATCTCGGCAGTGCCGCTGTCGAAGCCGAACCAGAGCGGCAGGCTCACCAGGAAGGTCAGGATGGAGATGATCAGGGCGGTCCAGCGGGTGGCGTTGACCTCCCGGTCGCCACTGGCGATCACCATGAAACCACCGAGTATCGGTAGCCATATTGTCAAGCTGAGGATTGGCCAATCGGCAAACATGCTAAACGTCCTTCCTTCTTAAGCGAATACAAACCAACCCAGCATCAGGGTCAGGCCGAGAATCATCGCAATGGCATAGTGATAGAGATAACCGGTCTGCAGATGGCGGACGATACCCGCCACCCAGCCTACGCTGGTAGCGGAACCGTTGACCGCAAGACCATCGATCAGGCCCCTGTCGCCCACCAACCAGAGTAACTTGCCGAGTGCCCGGCTGCCGCCGGCGAACACGAACTGATAGGCCTCATCGAACCAGTATTTTTTATCCAGTAATAGATAGATCGGCGCAGCCACACTCTTGATTTTGTCGGCGATCGCCGGGTTCTTCATGTAGATGTACCAGGCAACAGCCAGGCCACCCATCGCCAGATAGAAAGGCACACCCAGCATACCGTGCAGGATAAACCCACCGGCACCATGAAAATGCTCGCCGACGGTGGCCAGGGTATCGTGCTCCGGCAATACAAACAGCACGTCCTTGAACCAGTCACCGAACAACATCGGGCCAATCGTGATATAGCCGAGGAATACTGAAGGAATCGCCAGCAGGATCAAAGGAATAGTCACAACTTTAGGAGTCTCGTGGATATGCTGTTTGGCGTGTTCATCACGGGGTCCCTTACCATGGAACACCAGGAAGAACATGCGGAAACTGTAGAGTGCAGTGACGAACACGCCCGCCACTACCAGCACATAGGCATAACCTGCCCCGGCAATATTGGAGTGGTGTACCGCCTCGATGATCGCGTCCTTGGAAAAGAAACCGGAGAAACCGGGAAAACCGATCAGGGCCAGGGAGCCGACCAGGGAGGTCCAGTAGGTGATTGGCATGTACTTCTTGATGCCACCCATGTTGCGGATGTCCTGATCATGGTGCATGCCGATGATGACTGAACCGGCAGCCAGGAACAGCAGGGCCTTGAAGAAGGCGTGAGTCATGAGATGGAAGATACCAGCCGCGTAGGCCGACGCCCCCAGCGCCACCATCATGTAACCCAGCTGGGAGAGTGTCGAGTAGGCCACCACCCGTTTGATATCATTCTGCACTATACCGATCAGGCCGGTGAACAGGGCGGTGGTGGCGCCGATCACCAGCACGAAACTGAGCGCGGTCTCGGACAGCTCATACAGGGGCGACATCCTCGCGACCATGAAGATACCGGCGGTAACCATGGTGGCGGCGTGGATCAGGGCGGAGATCGGGGTCGGGCCCTCCATGGAGTCCGGCAGCCAGACATGCAGTGGCACCTGAGCCGATTTACCCATCGCGCCGATGAACAGCAGGATGCCGATCACCGACATCAGCGACCAGTTGTTGTCACCCCAGATCTGCACCTGGGTGTCCGCCAGGCTTGGCGCCATGGCGAAGACCTCGGCATAGTCGAGGCTGTTGAAATACATGGCGACGGCGGCGATACCCAGGATGAAGCCGAAGTCACCCACCCGGTTGACCAGAAAGGCCTTCAGGTTGGCGAAGATCGCCGTGGGCCGCACCGACCAGAAGCCGATCAGCAGATAGGAGACTAGGCCCACCGCCTCCCAGCCGAAAAACAGCTGCATGAAGTTGTTGGACATGACCAACATCAGCATGGAGAAGGTGAACAGGGAGATATAGCTGAAGAAGCGTTGATAGCTGTTTTTACCAGCCTTACTGGTCTTAGGCCAGTTGTGCTCATCATCCGCCATATAGCCAATGGTATAGATATGCACGCAGAAGGAGACGAAGGTCACCACGCTGATCATCACCGCAGTGAGCTGATCCACCAGGAAGCCGACCTCCATGTGCAGGCCATCGCTCACCATCCAGGTATAGACCGAGCCGTTGAAGACCTCCTGGCCATCGAAGATGAAGCGCTTCAGCACAAAGAGAGAGGCCAAGGTCGAGATGCCGACCCCTAAACTGGTGACCCAGTGAGCCCCCTTGCGGCCGATACTGCCCCCGAGAAAACCGGCGACGATCGCACCCACCAATGGAGCCAGAACGAGTAACAGATAGATATATTCCATATCTCTTGCTTCTTTAATTTCAGTCCGCTAATAACGCAAATGAACGCGAATAGGATTCATCGTTGTTTACGCTATCAATAAATAACCTGTACCTTAATCAGTTCGCCGCGCTGCGTTGGTCCACTGGACCTTCGGGGCACTGCGTTAGCTAAACCTTGCTTGCCATCCATGGCGATACTATGGGGTTCTCACTCACCCCCGGCCCGGACATCCTGTCCGTGCGTTCGCCAGCTGCGAAGGTCCACTGGACCTTCGGTCTGGCTCACCCTTTTAACGCATCCATATCTTCGACGTTGATGCTGCGCTTGCTACGGAACAGCACCACCAGGATCGCCAAGCCGATAGCAGCTTCCGCTGCCGCGACGGTGAGAATAAAGAAAACGAAGACTTGGCCAACCGTGTCTCCCAGGAAGTGGGAGAAGGCGACAAAATTCATGTTCACCGCCAGCAGCATCAGCTCAACGCACATCAACAGGATGATCACATTCTTCCGGTTGATGAAGATGCCGGCCACGCTGAGCGCGAACAGTATTGCGCCAAGGATGAGATAGTCTGAAAGTTCAATCATCTGCCTTACCCCTTCTCTGCATCCATACTGACCAGACGGACCCGGTCTTTGCGCTTTACTGCCACCTGGGTGGCGGGATCGATATACTTGCTGTCAGGACGCCGGCGCATGGTCAGGCCAATCGCGGCAATGATCGCCACCAGCAGGATCACCGCGGCAATCTCGAATGGATACATGTAGACCGTGTAGAGCACGCTGCCCAACTCTTCGGTATTGCTGTAGTCGGCGGCATGCCGCGCCGGCGCGGCAAACTTGTCCAGGCCGAAATTTTCCGGACCGACCACCAGGATCAGCTCCGCCGCCATCGCGACAGCCATCAAAATCCCCAGCGGCAATAGTTTGATGAAACCGGCCCGCAGGGTTGCCACATCGATGTCCAGCATCATCAGCACAAACAGAAACAGCACCATGACTGCGCCCACGTAGACCAGCACCAGCACGATGGCAAGGAACTCCGCCTCCGCCAGCATCCAGATACCACTGCTGGCAACAAACGCCAGAATCAGGGACAGGGCCGCATGCACCGGGTTGCGCCGGGTGATAACCATGGTCGCCGAGATGATCAACACGGCTGCCAGTACATAGAAAATAAGCTTTTCAAACGTCATCGGGTTTCCTAACCGGAGGCTAATCCAGTTGACATTAACTCAGCGATACTTGGCCTGGACTTCAAGATCGGCGGCAATCTGCACCTCATACTTGTCCCCATTCGCCAGCAGTTTCTCCTTGGTCATGATGCTCTCACCCCGATTCTCGAAGTGATATTCATAGACCCGGGTCTCGACAATTGCATCCACCGGACAGGATTCCTGACAGTAGCCGCAGTAGATGCACTTGAACAGATCGATATCGTAACGAGTGGTGCGCCGTGAACCGTCCTCACGGGGTTCAGCCTCAATGGTGATCGCCAGCGCCGGGCAGACCGCCTCGCACAATTTACAGGCAATGCAGCGTTCCTCGCCATTTGGATAGCGCCGCTGTGCATGCAGGCCACGAAAACGGGGAGAGACCGGCGCCTTCTCCTCCGGATACATGACGGTGAATTTCTTCTTGAACAGATAGCGTCCGGTCAGGCTGAGCCCGCGAAACAACTCCAGCAGAAACAGGCTCTTGAAATAGTTTGTCAGTGCTCTCATGCGTCAGACACTCTTAATCGAACCACCAGGGAAGTTGATAGACCACGGCCAGGCCGACCACCGCGATCCAGACAATGGTGATCGGGATGAAGACCTTCCAGCCGAGCCGCATGATCTGGTCATAGCGGTAGCGGGGGAAGGTGGCGCGCAGCCAGAGAAACAGGAAGGCGAACATGCCGGTCTTCAGCACCAGCCAGACAAAACCGGGCACCCATTCAAACAGGGGACCAAGAATCGGCCAGCCCTCGAATGGTGACAGCCAGCCGCCCATGAACATGATGGCGCTCAAGGCTGCAATCAGGATCATGTTGGCATATTCCGCCAGGAAGAAGGCGGCAAAGGCCATGCCCGAGTAGTCGACGTGAAAACCGGCGACGATCTCGGACTCACCCTCAGCCACATCGAACGGCGCACGGTTGGTCTCCGCCACGCCGGAGATCACATAGACGCCAAACAAGGGCAGCAGGGGCAGCCAGAACCAGGAAAAGAGACCCGCCTCACCCTGTTGCGCCCTGACGATATCACCCAGATTCAGGCTGCCGGCAGCCACCAGCACGCCCACCAGGGCAAAGCCCATGGCGATCTCGTAGGAAACGATCTGGGCGGCGGAGCGCATCGCACCGAGAAAGGCGTACTTGGAGTTGGAGGCCCAGCCGGCAATGATCACCCCATAGACCCCCACCGAGGTCAGGGCCAGGATGTACAGCAGACCGGCGTTGACGTCCGCCAGCACCAGCTTTTCATCGAAGGGGAAGACCGCCCAGGCCGCCAGGGCAGGCCCCAGGGTAATCGCAGGAGCAATCAGGAACAGGACCTTGTTGGAGCTGCTCGGGATGATGATCTCTTTGAACATCAACTTGACCGCATCCGCAATGGGCTGCAACCAGCCTTTCGGCCCGACCCGGTTGGGTCCAATACGCACCTGCATGTAACCGATTATCTTACGCTCCGCATAGGTGAAATAGGCCACGCAGATCATCACCGGCAGAATTATGGCAATGATCTTGAGCAAAATCCAGATCACTGTCTGCAGAACATCAGGCAACATTTCCCAAAGACCGATAAAAAATTCCATCGCTTACGCCTTCTCCAGGGTCACTTCACCAAACTGCTGGCCCAGCATCTCGGTTCCCGCTAATGCGGCAGGGATCCAGACACAACCATCCGGCACACGATCATCGATCTCCAGCGGCAGGTTGGCCTGCTGACCGTTCTGCTTCACCCGTGCCGATTCAACTCCATCCATCCCCTGCTTTCGCGCCTCTTTGCCATTGATTCGGATCATTGCCGGCTCAGCAGCCTTCGTCTGTTGCAATGCGGCAGCGCGACGCACCAGGGCATCCTCGGCATACATCGGCACATCACCTATCCTCATCAGGCCGTCACAGCGGCTGTTGATGGTGGCGTCTTTCAGTTGATTGAGCTTATTGTCAGGTTTTACCTCTGCGCACAATGCCGAGAGTTCATCCCGGACCTGCTCGGATGAGAGGTAGTCGAATCCATCCAGATCGAGAAGATTACCCAGTACCCTGAGTATCTTCCAGGCAGGACGTGATTCAGCGTAAGGATTCACTGCCCCGCGGAAACTCTGCCAGGTACCCTCTGCATTGATATAGACGCCAGAGGTCTCGGCGAAGCCGGCGATTGGCAGCAGGATATCTGCGCAGGCATCCAGCGACGCGCTACGATAGGCAGTCAAGGCAACCACTGTTTCCGCGCTCTGCAGCGCACTCTGTGCTAAACCGGGGTCCCAGAAGTCACTGCCTGGCTCGACACCCATCAGCAGATAGCCCTTACGCGGTTGACTCAGCTGTGCCTGTGCATGCAGGCCCGCCTTCTCTAGCGGCTTGGCGCCTGCGGCCAGGTGTGGCGTCGCACCAGCCAGCCTTGCACCCAGTGCGTTGGCCCCAGGGGTAATGAAACCCAGGCTTGCGCCGGCGCTGTTTGCGATCAGGGATGCGAGACTGCAGAGCAAGGCATAATCGGGATGAGAAATCGCCAGATTTCCCAATAGCACGGCGGCGGCATCCGCCTGCTGCAAATCTTTCGCGACGGCATCGCCGAAATCGCTGGCCTTGGCGCTCTTGACCAGAGCCGCAAGTTCACCATCGGCCGTGACGCCCAGCGCCTTGGCGACAGAGGCCAGCGCCTGCAGCATATCAGCCGGTGATACGATCTGTTGGCTGGCCGCATAGTTGAGATCTTGCCCGAGCGGATTGAGGTAACTGATGGCAGCGCCATCAATCGCTGCCTTGCGCAAGCGGTGTCCCAGAATGGGCTGCTCCTTGCGCAGATTGGAGCCGATCAGCAGTGCGGCATTCAGGCCCTCGACCTCCTCGATCTTGAGGCCCAGCCAGGGCAGGTCCGGTCCAACGCCGTCCAGCCGAAAATCGCCCTGACGCAGCCGGTAATCAATGTTGCCGCTACCCAGGCCACGAGTCAGCTTCTGCGCCAGATAGAATTCTTCCAGGGTCGATGAGGGTGAACAAAGCGCGCCTATCTGATCGGCGCTGATCTCCCTCAGGCTGTTTGCCGCCATCTCCAGGGCTGTCTCCCAGCTGGTCTCCTGCCAGGCATCGCCTTTTTTGATCATCGGTTTGCTGAGGCGATCCTCACTGTAGAGTCCTTCATAGCTGAATCGATCCCGGTCGGAGATCCAACTCTCATTGATCGCTTCGTTATCCCGGGGATGGACCCGCATTACCGCGTTGCCACGCAGGTGCAGATTGATATTGGAACCCACGCAATCATGCGGCGCTACGCCATCCACTTGAGCCATCTCCCAGGCGCGGGCGTGAAAACGGAATGGCTTGGAGGTTAATGCGCCAACCGGGCAGAGATCGATGATATTGCCGGAGAGCTCGGAATCGACACTCTTCTCCACATAGGTGCCGATCACCATGTGCTCGCCACGGCCTGTCGCACCCAACTCGCGGATTCCCGCAATCTCCTCGCCGAACCGCACACAGCGGGTGCAGTGGATACAGCGGGTCATCTCGGTGGCGATCAGCGGGCCGATATTCTTGTCGCCAATCACCCGTTTACCTTCCACATAGCGGGACAGATTCTGGCCATAGCCCATGGCCACATCCTGCAGCTCACACTCGCCACCCTGATCGCAGATCGGGCAATCCAAAGGATGATTGATGAGCAGGAACTCCATGGTCCCCTTCTGCGCCGCCAGCGCCCTGGGGGAATGGGTATGCACCTTCATCCCGTCCATCACCGGTGTGGCGCAGGCGGGCAGGGGTTTGGGGGCATTCTCCACATCCACCAGACACATCCGGCAGTTGGCGGCGATGGAGAGTTTTTTGTGGTAACAGAAACGGGGGATCTCGATACCAGCCTCATCGGTGACATCGATGAGCATGGTCCCAGGCTTTGCCTGCAGTTCCTGACCGTTGACCTCAATTGTGACCATTGAATCCTGTGTCATCGTCGTAATACGTCTCTACTGACCGTTCGCCGGGCCGACCATGCAGCGCTGGTGATCAATGTGGTATTGGAATTCATCACGGAAGTGCTTGAGCATCCCGGCTACGGGACCGGCAGCCGCATCACCCAGGGCACAGATCGTCTTGCCGCTGATCTTGCTGGCCACGTCATCCAGCAGATCCAGGTCTTCGGGTCTGCCCTTGCCGTGCTCGATCCGCTTGACAATCCGGTAGAGCCAGCCGGTGCCTTCGCGGCAGGGGGTACACTGACCGCAGGACTCTTCATGGTAGAAGTAGGACATGCGCTCCAGCACCTTGACCATACAGTTGGTGTTGTCCAGCACGATCACCGCCCCAGAGCCGAGCATCGAGCCGGCGCCCGCGATGGCGTCATAGTCCATGGTCAGGTCCATCATCTGCTCACCCGGGATGATCGGCGAGGAGGAGCCGCCCGGGATCACACCCTTTAGCTTACGCCCGTTCCTCATGCCGCCGGCCATCTCCAGCAGTTTGGAAAAAGGCGTACCCATCGGGATCTCGAAGACCCCCGGGTTGTTGATATTGCCAGAGATGGAAAAGAGCTTTGAACCGCCACTGTTTTCCACCCCGATATCCGAAAACCACTTACCGCCCTTTTCCAGGATCATCGGGATCGAGGCCAGGGACTCAGTATTGTTGATGATTGTGGGCCGCCCGTAGAGCCCGAAATGCGCGGGAAACGGGGGTTTGAAGCGGGGTTGACCCTTCTTGCCTTCGAGGGATTCCAGCAGGGCGGTTTCCTCTCCACAGACATAGGCGCCTGCACCCAGGTGTGTATTCAGCTGAAAATCGAAGCCGGAACCGAGGATATTTTCACCGAGGAATCCAGCCTTTCTGGCCTCTTCCAGGGCCGCCTCGAAACGCTCGTAGGGTTCCCAGAACTCACCGCGGATGTAGTTGTAACCTCGGGTCGCGCCGATGGCGTAGCCGGCGATAATCATGCCCTCGATCAACTGATGGGGATTATAACGCAGGATATCGCGATCCTTGAAGGTGCCGGGCTCGCCTTCGTCGGAGTTGCATACGACAAATTTTTGTCCCGGCGCGTTGCGGGCAATGAAACTCCACTTCAGGCCGGTGGGGAATCCAGCGCCACCGCGACCCCGAAGACCTGATTTCTTTACCTCATCGATGATCTCACCAGGAGGCGTCTGCTCCTTGAGGACCTTTTTGAGCATCTCGTAACCACCGTGACTCTGGTATTGTTCCAGCCGCCAGGGACGATCGAGATCAAGGGTTCTCAGACAGACTTCATTAACCATTAGCCCTACTCCAACCCTTCCAGGATCGAATCGATGATCTCAGGGGTTAAATTTTCGTAGTATTGCTTACCGATCTGCAGCATGGGTGCGCCACCACAGGCGCCCAGGCACTCGACCTCTTTCAAGGTGATACGACCATCATCTGTGGTCTCACCCAGTTTGATGCCCAGCTTCTGCTCCAGGTACTCAACGATCTTGTCGGAATTGTTGATCATGCACGAGACATTGGTGCAGATGCAGATTTTGTGTTTACCGACGGGTGTCAACTCGTACATCGAGTAGAAGGTCGCCACTTCGTACACCGCAATCGGCGGCATGTCGAGATAGGCGGCAATCTCATTCAATCTTGCGGTGCTCAACCAACCCTCATCCGCATCCTGTATGATACGCAGGGCCCCCATCACCGCAGACTGCTTCCAGTCATCGGGATATTTAGCCACCCATTGGTCGATCTCTTTACGGATCTCGGGGGTGAAGAGTTCAGCTTTGTTTACCGATTCTGTCATTGTCATACTGCTCTAGCGATCTATCTCACCAAACACCACATCCATGGTGCCGATCACTGCCACCACGTCGGCCAGCATATGGCCTTTGACCATTTCGTCCATCGCGGCGAGATGTGGAAAACCCGGCGCCCGGATCTTCAGCCGATAGGGTTTGTTTGTCCCATCAGAGATGATGTAACAGCCAAACTCGCCTTTCGGAGCCTCCACCGCGGCATAGACTTCGCCTGCAGGCGGACAGTAACCCTCGGTAAACAGCTTGAAGTGATGAATCAGGCTCTCCATGTCACCTTTCATGTCAGCGCGCAGGGGGGCTGCAACCTTATGGTCATCCAGCATCACCGGGCCAGGGTTGCTGCGCAACCACTCGATACACTGCCTGATGATCCGGTTGGACTGGCGCAGCTCTTCCATGCGCACCAGATAGCGGTCGTAGCAATCGCCGTTGGTACCCAGTGGAATATCGAAGTCGACCCGGTCATAGGCCGCATAGCTCTGTTTTTTACGCAGATCCCAGGCGATGCCGGAACCACGGATCATGGGACCGGTGAAACCCAGTTGCATGGCGCGCTCCGGGGAGACCACGCCGATGCCCACGGTGCGCTGCTTCCAGATCCGGTTGTCGGTCAACAGGGTTTCGTACTCGTCGACCAGACCGGGAAAGCGGTCGGTGAAATCCTCGATGAAGTCGAGCAGGGAGCCCTGTCGCGCTTCATTGCGCTGCGTCACATCCCGCCCGGTCACCCATTGGCTGGCCTGGTACTGGGGCATCTGATCCGGCAGATCGCGATACACGCCACCGGGACGATAGTAGGCCGCATGCAAGCGCGCGCCGGATACCGCCTCGTAGCAGTCCATCAGATCTTCACGTTCACGGAAGGCGTAGAGAAACACCGTCATCGCACCGATATCCAGGGCATGCGCCCCCAGCCACATCAGATGATTCAGGATGCGGGTGATCTCGTCGAACATGGTGCGGATGTATTGCGCGCGGAGCGGCGCCTCCACACCCAGCAGCTTTTCGATGGCCCGCACATAACCGTGCTCGTTGCACATCATCGACACGTAGTCGAGACGGTCCATGTAGGGGATTGACTGATTGTAGGGCTTGCTCTCGGCCAGCTTTTCGGTGGCGCGATGCAGCAGGCCGATATGCGGGTCCGCGCGCTCGATCACCTCGCCGTCCATCTCCAGAACCAGCCGCAGCACACCATGCGCCGCAGGATGCTGGGGACCAAAATTCAGAGTGTAGTTACGAATTTCAGGCATCGCTGGTATCCTGATCCTGCTGTTGGGTCTCTTCCCGCACATAGCGGTTATCGTCACGGGCTACCCGGGGCACCAGGGTGCGGGGCTCGACACTGCTGACCGGCTCATAAATGACCCGGGCCTGTTCAGGATCGTAACGCATCTCCACATAACCAATCAGAGGGAAATCCTTACGGAACGGGTGACCGATGAAACCATAGTCGGTGAGGATGCGGCGCAGGTCCGGATGCCCGTCAAACAGGATACCGTATAGATCGAACGCCTCACGTTCGAACCAATCCGCAGCACGCCAGATGTCGATCACCGAAGGCACAATCGGGTGCTCAGAATTCACAAAGGTGCGCACACGTAAGCGTTGGTTATTGGTCACCGAAAGCAGGTGATAGACCGCGGCGAAGCGCTTCTCGTCATCAAACTCGAATTGCGCCGATCGATCTACACCCCTGCCGAAACCGGTATTGGGCGCTCCTCTGGTCTGCCATTCGGTTTTTCCGTAAGCTGAGTAATCCACACCACAAACGTCGATTACTTCTTCAAATAAGAAATCATCTTCGTCGCGTAGGGCAGTCGCCACTTCAATCAGGCTGTCGGCAGTGACAACCAATGTCACCTCACCTTGGGCCTGCTCAACCTCACAGCCGAGGCCGGAAAAGCGCTCGCTCAGGTTCTCGGCTAACTGTGCAAGACGGGTCTGCATGGAGTTTTGCGCACTGTCATTCATGAGGCCACCTAACGCGCAATCGTACTGGTTCTGCGTATCTTATCCTGCAGTTGCAGAATGCCATACAGCAGTGCTTCAGCCGTTGGCGGACAACCTGGAACATAGATGTCGACCGGCACTACGCGGTCGCAACCACGTACTACGGCATAAGAGTAGTGATAGTAACCGCCACCATTCGCGCAGGAACCCATGGAGATCACCCAACGTGGCTCCGCCATCTGGTCATAGACCTTACGCAGCGCCGGGGCCATCTTGTTGACCAGGGTGCCCGCAACGATCATCACATCGGACTGGCGTGGGCTGGGACGGAACACGATGCCAAAGCGGTCTAGATCATAGCGGGAGGCACCGGCCTGCATCATCTCTACCGCACAACAGGCGAGACCAAAGGTCATCGGCCAGAGGGAACCGGTGCGCGCCCAGTTGATCAGTTTGTCGGCGGAAGTGGTGATTACGCCTTTCTCAAGAATACCCTCAATGCCCATGACAACTCTCCTCGATAAGCATGAGGTGGTCCAGAATAGCTAGCCCATTGGCCGCGACTCGCGGCCGCTCGCATCCCCGTTCCACGGGGCCCCTGCTCACTGCTCGCACGGCCGACTCCGCATTACGGCTATAAATCGTTTGAGATTGATCCTGGAGACGGCTGGCCGCGACTCGCGGCCGCTCGCATCCCCGTTCCACGGGGCCCCTGCTCACTGCTCGCACGGCTACTCCCATTCCAGAGCCCCTTTCTTCCACTCGTAGATGAAACCAATGACGAGAACCCCAAGAAAGACCATCATTGCCAGGAAACCGACCATGCCGATCTTATCCAGCACGACGGCCCAGGGAAACAGGAAGGCTATTTCAAGGTCGAAAATGATAAACAGGATGGCTACAAGGTAGTAACGCACATCGAACTTCATGCGCGCATCTTCGAATGCCTCAAAACCGCATTCATAAGGAGAGAGTTTTTCGTCATCCGGTTTACGGGTGCCCAGAAGAAACCCCATACCTATAACGACACCACCCATGACAAAGGCAACCGCCAGAAATATCAGGATGGGCAAATAGTTTTCAAGCATCGTTATGCTCTCCTCCCGTGACTATCAGTCATTTCGCATAAGCGAATAATCTGAAGCAGCAGGAAGTCTATTCCAGTGGCATGCCGCTGTCAAGCCCTGAAAAAACCCACATCTCATTAAATATCAGCAAGTTAACTATCTTTTAATGGTATAAAAAAACGGTATTGCACTTATTCAGTGCAATACCGTTTATGAGATGGTGCCGATGGCCGGATTTGAACCGGCACGGCTTACGCCACTACCCCCTCAAGATAGCGTGTCTACCAATTCCACCACATCGGCAATTCTTAATCGTTTATTCTATTGTCTCACCCCGTGGCTGGGGTACCGGAGCGTTTATTTCCGGTTCGGCAGCAGGAATAACAGGCACATCCGAAGCAGCAGGCACGAGCGGCACATCACCTTCCTGAACCCTGACTTCCGTAGCCGGCTGCATGGTTTCCATGACACTGCTCGTGGTGTCGCGGCTCTGCGCAGCGAAATAGGCCAACACCATACTGGTGACAAAGAACAGGGCCGCAAGAATGGCTGTCGTACGGGTCAGAAACGAAGTGGAGCCCTGGGCTCCAAACACTGTTCCTGAAGCGCCACTACCAAACGCGGCGCCGGCATCCGCGCCCTTCCCATGCTGGATCAGAATCAGGCCAACCAGCCCGATTGCCAGGAAGAGATGAACTACTACAAGGATTGTCTGCATATCTTATCTTGCCCGTTTGTTATTTATTCATCGTCCTTTCTAGACGGAAGCTAATTTGCAGCAGTACAGATACCGAGAAAATCTTCAGTCTGCAGGGCTGCACCACCAATCAGGCCACCATCAATGTCCGGTTTACCGATCAGTTCTTTGGCATTTCCAGGTTTCATGGAGCCACCATATAGAATTCTTACGCCATCTGCGACCTCTGCGCTCTTTGCCGCCACGCGGCTGCGGATGAAGGCATGTACATCCTGCGCTTGTTCCGGGGTTGCTGTCATGCCGGTACCGATCGCCCAGACCGGCTCGTAAGCAATCACACCACCCGCCAGCGCATCCACGCCCTCCAGTTCGATCACGGCATCCAGCTGACGAGCCACGACTTCCTCGGTAATTCCGCCCTCACGCTCCTCCAGGGTCTCCCCTATGCAGAGGATCGGGACCAGCCCGGCAGCCCGGGCCGCGGCATATTTCTTCGCCACCAGTTCGTCACTCTCAGCATGATAGGTGCGACGCTCGGAATGGCCCACAATCACGTATTTACAGGCATAATCATTCAGCATCGAGGCGGCAATTTCGCCAGTGAA